>JAZLKH010000095.1:0-2850 GCA_045597545.1 Fibrobacter sp. | reverse complement strand
TACCGGCAGTGCTGGTTCCACCTATGTAGGTGTATAGGGTGCTGTACTCCTCGTTCGTGGGCACATGCCAGCCCTCGGGGCAAATGCCGCGGTGGGGGCTATTGGGGGTACAGGTCTTGCCATAGCCGCACGTTGTTCCTGCGTTCTCACTGAACTGGGCCGCGCTATCCATCACGGCGCTCCAGGTATAAAGGCGACCGTACTTTTCGCAGTTAGCAGGGTCATTGTCGTAGCACCAGCTGGTGGAGTCGGAAGTGTAACTGCTGTAATTGTACTTCACGCCAGTGTATGCATAGTTCAGGTTCTCGGCCATCCAGATCTGGGTGCCGATGGTGACGGTCTTGTAAACTTGGTTGTCGCGAAGGTCTGTCAAGGTGTTTGCCGAAGCATCGTATTTACTTCCATCCTTGATGCTAGTTCCTTCGCTCGATGAGCTCTGAATGACGGATGAAGACGAAGAACTTGATGATGCAACGGAGCTACTAGATCCCGGGTCGGTGCCCGGGATGACACTCAAAGAAGAACTACTTGCGACAGAAGAAGAGTATGTTACGGAACTTGAAGATTCTTCCGAACTGGAACTAGCGACAGAGCTGCTAGATTCTTCGTTCGATGAGCTCAAAATGACACTACTGGAGCTCGGGGCAACGCTAGAAGAGGAATCGTCCTTTTCGCTGGAGGAGGAAGGGGATTCTTCATCATTTGACGGTCCGTTTGAAGATTCGCCGTCGCCACAGGCCACAAGGCCCAAAGCCAGAGCAAAGGCTACAAAGCCAGACTTAACCAAACTATTTCCAAAAATTTTCCCATTCATCGAATCTACTCCCTGGGGCCAGGTTTGCATGCTCGCACCATACATCAATGATTTTTAAGTATAACTTAAATTATAGGTTCTTGCCCGTGACAGGAATCATAGGAGACAATTTTTCCCGTTGGAAAAGAAAAATGCTCTGCAAATGTGGCAACTACTTCCGCGTCCAAGCCACGTATTGGAACAAACTAAGTCCAAATTCCGGAAGCACAGCAATCAGGTGGTCAAAGATATCCGCCTGAATTCCTTCATAAATCACCCACTCCGTCCTATTAGTAAAGGCATAGATTTCAAGAGGCAAGCCTTCGGGAGTAGGCGCCAGCTGACGGGTCATCAGAGTCATGTCCTGCGCCACATTTTTTAGAGAGCGTAAGTACGCCGTACAATAAGCGCGGAAAGTTCCAATGTTGGTCATGTGACGGCTGTTCACCATGTCCAGCTCCGTAGGCACAGCACCTTCTCCGTACTTGGCGGTAAATTCCGAAGCCAACTCTACGCGCTTTTCATCCATGTAGGGTTTCAAGATTTCAATCTTGGACAATCGTTCGATTTCTTCTTCTGTCAAGAAGCGGATGCTCTGCTGGTCAATGAAGAGAGAACGCTTGATTCGGCGCCCGCCGGATTCTTCCATTCCGCGCCAGTTCTTGAAACTGTTGGTAATGAGGTCATAAGCAGGAATCACCGAGATGGTCTTGTCCCAGTTACGGATTTTCACAGAGGTAAGCGTAATGTCGATGACCGTACCATCAGTATGGTGACGTTCAATCTCAATCCAATCCCCTTTGCGGAGCAAGTCAGACAAATTAATCTGGATACCCGAAACTACGCCCAGAATGGAATCCCTAAAGATCAACATCAAGATGGTTGCGGCGGCACCCATGGCGGAGAGAATGAATACGGGGCTCTTGCCAATGACCTGCGATATGACAACAATGGCACAAACGCAGAACAAAATCAGTTTAACCGCCTGGAATGTTCCGTGAAAAGACTTGTTCTTTCGTCTTTGACTCAGATCGTTCAAGGTTTCGACCACATCAAAGAAGGAACTTCCCGCAGCAAAGGCAATCAGGGCAAACCATACTGCAGAAGCGCGGATACAAATATCGTACACAAGGGACTGCTGTTCCACAAAGCGGGCAAAGGCCGCGCTAAAAATCGTTGCAGGAACAAGCTGCAAAGCCCTAGAAAAGAACTTCTTTTCTACAAGGAGATCGTCAAACTTATTGGGAGTCTTTTCGGCAATTTTTCGGGCAATAGGATTCACCACGAACATGCAGAGCAAAAGAACAACGAGAACTATGCTTAAAAAGATTACAAAATTCAAGTTCATGCCCCTAAAATACAAAAATAAAAACAGCCTAAACGGTACGCTCTAGCCTGGAAAAGAATAAATTGCTAGATTTTCGGCCATGAAAAAATCAGTACCTATTACAGTGCTCACCGGTTACTTAGGAGCCGGCAAAACCACCCTCCTCAACTACGTTCTTAACAACCAAGAAGGCTATCACGTAGCTGTTATCGTCAACGACATTGGCGAAGTCAATATTGACCAGACCCTTATCGAAAAGGGCGGAAACATCACCAAGGAAGATTCCGGCAAGTTGGTGCCCCTTTCCAACGGTTGCATCTGCTGCTCCCTGAAGCAGGACATGCTGGAACAGATTGCCGAAATTCTTGAAACCGACAAGTTCGACTACATCCTTATTGAAGCCAGCGGCATTTGCGAACCCGTGCCTATCGCGCAGACCATTTGCATGGCCGGTTCCCAGCTCCAGAGCAAGAATGGCGAACCTCTCCCCTGCCACCTGGACAGCGTTACCGCAGTGGTGGACGTTTGCCGTTTGGCCGACGAATTCGCCGGTGGCGACAAGCTTCTCCAGAAGGACCTTGAAGAAACCGACATTGCAAACCTGCTGATCCAGCAGATCGAATTCTGCAACACCATCATCCTGAACAAGGTGGATAGCCTGAGCAAGTCCGACTTGGAACATGTGAAGGCCGTCGTGAAGGCTCTGCAGCCCACCGCCAAGATGATCGAG
>JAZLKH010000094.1:0-12245 GCA_045597545.1 Fibrobacter sp. | reverse complement strand
CATTTTGTTTAGGAAGAAATCTGCCTAAAAATAGTAAAGAAAAACGGCCACGTAAAGGCCGATCTTCAAGAATTTCAAAAAAAAATTAGGTTTTTCCTCTAGGCGACTCTCTTTAGGCGTAAAAAATTGGGAAGTTCACATTTTAACGTTGCCAATTTCGGGTTTCTTTACATTGATGCCTGCGCAGGAGCACAGCAGCAATGCGGAGAGTGCGAGGATGATTTTTTTCATGATGTTTTTCCTTTATAAGTGAAACTATTCTTCAAAACGGCTGCAAGCCAGGTTTCCATCGATTACGCAACACTGGTAGTTGTCACTGGCAAAGGCTCCGCATTCGCCTTCGGCCAATTCATTTTCCAAATGGCCACAAACCAGGTCACCGTCAATTTTGCAGCATTCCATGGTGCCCATGGGGGAGCATTCGCCTTCTGCCAATTCCGTATCCTCGTTGTCGGGATCATTTGGCTCCTCGGGTTCCTCGGTTCCTACGTTTTCTGGGCTGTATAGCTTGACAAGACTGTAAAACTGTTCTTTGTAGCCGGAGGCGTAGCGGGTAAGCTCTGACCTGATATGCAGACTGGAGGGTTCCTCGGTTTCGCAGGAGAACACGCTGGACAGCATGGGGCTGCTGCTTAGAGCGACGGGGGAACCTCCTGCATCGATGCAGCTGGCCACTAGGGAATCCATTCTCAATTCGCTGTACTCGAAGTTGGCCGCATAGAATACGTCTTTCTGGAGAACGACGTATTTATCATCCCTTGGAATAATCGCGGTTTTTGCGTCCGAGGCGAATTTAAGGGCATCGTCAGATGCAAAGACGATTCTTGTTATGGCGCGGACGCCATTCTGGTCCCAATAGTATTCGATATTGCAGCTGCCCCTTTGCTGGATTGTGGTATCCAGATAGGGCGTGGGTGTCGAATTGAATTTGATATCATAGTACTCGATTTTCGTGCCGTTGGAATCTTTTTCTACCACAAGGACAGAGTCCAGTGCAATGGTGTTGGTGTCAACGGTTCCACCGCCAAAATCCTTTTCTTCGCGGTCGCTACAGGCTGCCGCTAAAATAATCAAGCCGACAAGAATGAGGCTGTACAGGTGGAGCTTCATTTGTGAAAGACCTTCTTGTTCTTTGTCAGTGGAAACAGCTGCAGATTCAGTCTGTATACCTGTTCAATATCGTTGTCTTCAGAAATTATATTCTGAATTTCGTTGCGGCTTCGTTCAAGAACTTCGACGATCTTTTCATAGGAATTTCTTGAAATTCCCATGGTTATGCCCGAAACGTTCCTCTGGCTGACAGGGAAATCATCCAGGGCGGTTACAGCAAATTGTGCCATCTGCTTGTTCATGGATCGGATGGCTAGGGGGATTTCGTCGGCAGCCCCTTCGATGATGATGTCGTTCTGGACATAGGAACCATCGCTCAGTTTAACAAGAATTCCCTGCTTTTCCATATCTGCGATAGATTGGCGAACTTGCTCTTCTGTCACCTTGTGGTGGCAGAGGGCGGCAAGTTCAGCAGCGTTTGCCCCCGGAATGGCCACGATTAATTCGCGGATGACAGGGTTAATCCACGAATCGTAATACCGAACCGCATCTTTGCTGAGAAACCTGGTTTTACTCAACTTGGCTATTTCGGCCATTTTCTCGAGATGCCTGTTTTTGTCGATATCGCTTTTTGCCTGATTTGCGCCAACCATGGCCTTGAAGTAGAGACTTTTGAAACCAGCCAGGTTCATTGCCTGTGCAACTTGGTTGACGGCGCTCATGCTGAGGTTCGCCTTGTCTTCGCATACAAGCTTCAAAAAGACTGGGGACGTGAACTTGGCCTGCTTGCTGAATTCACGCCACGAAAATGCACCTTTGCTTTTCTGGGACTTGTAGTAGTCCATCATATAGGCGCGATAGTCGTTGTATTCAAAAATGGAATTCATGCTGGGTCAAAAGTAGAAATAGGTTCAAACAGTCTATGATACAAAAGCGTATCATATTTTTTGGGGGCAAATAAAAAAAAATGAACCGGCTATGGAAGTTGGGTTGCGGATAAAGTAATATTTGTCAGAGCAAGCGGATAAGAACCATGTAGGTGATAGTGCCCCCCGCAATGGACCAGAGCATCTGTCTGCGCCAAAAGTGGAGTAAAATGGAGGCTGCAATACCGATTAACTCTGGAATGCCGTGGTTGCCCGAGGTCCATTCCACATCCTTGAGGCAATATACCACCAGCATCCCGAAGACGGCAAGGGGCAAAACGCGTCCCAGGTACTGGATGTACTATCAAACTTAAGGCGGTGCAGCCAATTCCAATCCAGGCGGGGCGATGTTCCTTCTCCTTAAGGAACTGGTCGATGAAGATGGTGACGAACATGGCTGTCACCACGAAGTCCAGGCCGCGGATGTCGAAGTTGATGAGGCTGCCGAAGGTGTAGCCCATGAGACCGCCCGTAATCCAGTAGAGGTAATCCAGCAGGCTCACCCAGAGCATCTCTGCCGCCGAGGCGCTTTTCGCATTGTAGTTGATGGCGAAGGTCTCGTCGGTAAGCCAGAACATGAGCAGCGGTTTTCTCCAGCCCATGTTGCGGTAACGGTCCAGCATGGATACGCCGTAGAACAGGTGCCTTGCACCAACGACGAGGCCCATGGCCGCCACGGAAGCCGGATTGAAGTCGGCAAGCAGCATCCCCAGCGCCAGGAACTCCGCCATCACCGGCAGGGACATGCGCAATGCGTTTTTGAAGGCGCTGTTCATACGGATTGCCGCTGAGATCGCAGTCCCCGCGGAGGGCTACTTCTTGAGGATCTCGCGAAGTTCGGCGGCGGCCTTTTCCAGGTCGTCGTTGACGATGGTGTACTCGTACTTGCCCTGGGTCGTGGCGAATTCCGTTTCCTTCTTGGAGTTGTTCAGGCGAAGCTGGATAACTTCTTCGCTGTCGGTGCCGCGGCCGCGGAGGCGACGTTCCAGTTCCTCGGCGCTGGGGGGCAGAATCAGAATGCCCGTAGCGTCGGGGTAGACCTTGTCGAAGTTGATCTTTCCAAAGACATCCAGGTCGAACAATACGCGGTTGCCCTCGGCGAGGGTCTTTTCTACAAAGCTCTTGGGAGTGCCGTAGAAGTTTCCGTGGACTTCGTTCCATTCCACAAGGGCGTCCTCCGCGATCATCTTCTTGAACTCTTCCTTGGTCTTGAAGAAGTAGTGGACTCCATCCACTTCGCCCTCACGGGGAGCGCGGGTGGTGCAGGAAATGGAATACTTGATGTCGGGGAAGTCGGGCAGAACCATCTTCTGCAAGGTGGACTTGCCTGCTCCGCTGGCGGAACTCATTACGAATAGTTTGTTCTTCATAGATAGCTCTCAGTTTTCAGTTTTGAGCTCGCAGCTGCGCTGCTATGAGTCTAATATTTTTCTTGCTCATAGCTCATCGCTCACCGCTCATGGCTCGTTTTTCTTATCCTCAATGTACAACGGTCGTTGCTTGACTTCGTCGTAGATTCTTCCGATGTATTCGCCGAGGATGCCGATGGTCATCAGCTGCACCCCGGAGAAAAATACGATGACGGTCATGAGCGAGGCCCAGCCGGGAACCGTTGTAGCCGGGGACATGATTTTCTCGATGATGGACCATACGAAAATTCCAAAGCCTACCAGGGTGGCGAAAATGCCCATGTAAAAGCTTATCTTGAGGGGCGAGGAGCTGAAACCGGTGATGCCGTCCAGGGCAAGGCGGATCATCTTCTTCAACGGGTACTTGGAGGTGCCTGCGGTGCGTTCCGCGCGGTCGTACTTGACACCGATTTTCTTGAAGCCGACCCAGCAGACCAGGCCGCGAAGGAATCGGCTGCGTTCCGGCAGGTTCTTCAGCTGGTCCACAACGCAGCGGTCCATAAGGCGGTAGTCGCCTGTGTCCGGTGGAATGTCAATGCTAGTAAGCTTACCGATGAGGCGGTAGAATGCGAACGCCGTGAAGCGTTTGAAAATAGTTTCGCCAGCCCGCTTGTTACGCTGGGCATATACCACCTGATAGCCTTCGCGCCATTTTTCCAACATTTCGTGAATCAACTCTGGAGGGTCCTGCAAGTCGCCGTCGATAATCACCACGGCGTCACCGGTGGCCTTGTCCAGGCCTGCGCTAAAGGCGGCCTGGTGGCCAAAGTTGCGGCTGAAGTTCACCAGCTTGTTGTGGGGGGTTGTAGGCAAAAGCCCTTCGAGAATTTCTCTGGTCTTGTCCTTGGAGCCGTCGTTTACAAAGATCAGCTCGTGCTCCACGTCCTTCAGCTCCTCTTCCAGGACCTTGAAGGTGGTGGCGACAATTTCTTCTTCGTTATACAGGGGGACGATAACAGATAAGAGCATGGTAACCTTACGGAATCAGGACGGGCTGGATAATGTCCACATGGCTGCAGTCGATGCCGTCTACGGCCAGGGTCTTGAGGGTGAGCTTTTGCACGCCCTTGATGTAGGCTGTAGTGGTGAACAGCTGGCCGTTTCTAACCGGCTTGGATGTGCCCAGGTTCTTGCCGTCGCCCCAAATTTCCACATACACGCCGTTGCCGCAAAGGGACTCGTCGTCCAGGCCGAAGCTGTATTTGAAATGGGAGAACTTTCCGCCCAGGTCGAACACCGTTTCTGAGGTGGCGTGTACCCCGAAACCGTTTTCGTAGACGATACCGTCGATGGTCATGGCGTGGCCTTCAACGCTGCTGTTCCTATGGAAGGTTCCCCAGTCCTGCCTATGGCTTTCGTAGTTCATGTCGGAGACCTTCTCCACCCCTTCGCCCTTGTTGAAATACGACTTGGAGATGTCTGCCAGCTTCTTTCCCGTCATCTGGTTGCTCACCAGGAAGCGGATATTGTTGAAACCAGGCTGCAGGGTGTCTGCCGAAATGGCGAAGGAGGTCTCCCCGGCTGCATACGCGCCGGTGAACATGCTCTGGTTGTTCAGCAGGATTTGCAGGTTCCAGTCCCTGGCGGCCTCGCCCCTTTCGTTGAGGCTAAACTTGTAACGGATGCTGTCGGTGACGATGCGGTTTACATCGGTATTTTCCTCCATTTCGTTCAAGTTCAGCTTTTCTTGAATGTTTGTCTCTACGGAAGGCTCCTGAACGGTGATAATCCTTTCCGGGTTGAAGTTCTTGCGACCGTTGAACTTGGCGATTTGCACCCAGTAATTGTTGGTGATCAGGATGTTCTTTACGCCGTCCATGTCCATTTCCCGTTCAAAGACGTCGCAGGTGGTGGGAATGCGGTGCTCCACGGCCTTCTTGTGGTAGGTCTGGCTATCCCAGCAGTCCAGGCCGCGGATGTAGTACACCTCGCCCTCGTACTTGTCGACCAGTTTCTTCAGCTCGTTGTCGTTCATGTGGCGGGCGCGGTCGTAGTGGATGGAGGAGACGCCGTAGCCTACGAAGTGCCAGGGTCTGCCGTAGATGAACAGCCGGTTCTTCTGGGGTTGCTCCGCAAGCCAGCCCAGTATCTCGTGTTCCTCGACGGTAAGGTGGTTGCGGTTGTACATGATGTTCTTGTTGAAGTCTTCCTTGTAGTGGGCGGTCCAGCCGGTAAAGCCGCATGCCACCAGCAGGCCCAGGATAAGGGCTAGCCTTGCGACATACTTTTCTGAGATGGAGTACTTGGCGGTGGCCTGAACCAGGTGGGATATGGGAAGCGCCGCTAGGAATGCCATCGTGGGGATCATCACCAGGCTATAACGCTGGTTGATTTCGATGCTGAAGTCGCCGGAGACGTTTTCCAGAATCATGTAGGTCTGCACATGGTACAGCACGACGAAGGCAAGGACCTTCAGGTAGAAAAAGCGGTCCTCGCCCTTGCCCCTGAAGGCGCCCCAAAGAGCGCGAAGGATAAGATAGATGCCGCCTGTTGCAAAAATCCAGTTGAAGTAGGTGAGGAATGGGTTTGCTAGTTCGCCGTTATTCTTCAGCGGCTTGGTCATCACTTCCCAGTTCTTGGCGACGTCTTCGAGGAAATGTCCATGGGCTTCAAATTCGCCGCCCTGGAAGCCGAATCCCTGGAAGTAGCTGATGGTCAGCAGTACGGGAACCGTGAATATGGATAGCAGTACGAAGAATACCGGAGTCTTTGCGCTCTTCGTATCCAAAAGCTTGGGCAAGGCGAAGAGGATGAAGGGGGCAAAGCAGAAAACCGTTTCCTGGCGGGTCTGGGCGAAGAAGGCAAGCACCAGTGCCGCGAACGCCCAGTGCTTGACGGTATTGCGGTCGTATGCCCACTTGAAGACCAGCAGGGCAAGGGCCGAAAGGAAGATGTAGAGCGGTTCCACGGACATGGCGCGGAACTGGAAAAGCACGGTGGGCTGCAACCCGGTGAGGAGTGCCGCGAAAAATGCCAGCAGGGGTTGCCTAGTCCAGGCCACGATGGCAAGGAACATGAGCAGCATGGCCAGGGGCAGCATCAGAAGCTCCATGGTAAATACCCAGTGGTGGTCCGTGCCAAAGAGGGGCATTCCCAGCAGGTACAAGAAAGCCAGCCCCTTGGTCTTGAAGCTGTTTGAGGTGGCGACGCATTTTAAGCCGCCGTCCTCGAAGTAGCCCTGGTTGCAGGTTCCCGTCTGCTGGTTGTAATACATGTTCTGGGCGACGGAGAGGAAAATGCTCTCGTCGCTTTGCACTCGGTGACGGGCCTCGATCTGGGTGCCTGCGAAAATGGCGATGGCCACCGCAAATACGATGGCGAGAATGGAGTAAGGCCTTTCGGGGAGGATTTCCTTGAGCCATTCCCTGAAATCCTTGTTCAATAGGGCGAAGAGGACTATTCCTGCAACCAGTTGCACCAGGAACAGGGGCAGGGGCAGGTTCAGGTCCAGCTGGCGGATGGTTTCGCGCTGGTCGATGTTAGGGGCGAGATATACAAGGAAGGGAATGACAAGGGCCACGACGAGGCCGATAATGGTACCGGGGTGGGCAAGGTTCTTCAAAAGCCCGAGTAGAAAATTCTTCATTTTATAAATATAAATAAAGCAAGGCGCGGACCTTGCTTTGTGTCTTTAAAAATGTGGCCTAGTTGACTTTATTGGCGGATTTGCTGTGCGTGTAGCAGCTTGCGGCCTTCTGAAATTCGCAGAAGGACTGGAGCCTGGAAAAGCGGAATTTCCAATTCCAGCTGAGTTTCTTGGATGGACTTGCTGAAAAGCAGGTGACCCGTCAAGGCGAAAATTTGAATTTTCTTGACGCCTTTGGGGAGGTTGCCTAGCTGCAGCCTGTTGCCGTTTACGTTTACAGTCGGCGAAGTGACGCGGTTGTTTGCAACAAAGTAAGTTTCTCTGTCGCTGCTAGAGGATGTAGATGCTTCGCTGCTAGAGGAGTCTGCGGGCGTCCCCGACGACGAAGACTCGTCGCCTTCTTCCGATGAAGACGACGCGGCTACTTCAGAAGACGAGGATTCGGCTGGCGTTTCCGAGGAGGAAGAGGCTGCGGCAAGGTCCCCTACGCCGAAGGTGACGTAGGTATAGTTGTTTGCCTCGGCGATTTTGCTGAGTTCAAAGCCTAGATTCTTGTCCTTCCAGGTGATGAATTTGTTGAAGGTCGTCACCTTCTTCTTGCTAGTACCGGGGAAGACGTCGGCAGAACGCGTATCGTTGCTGCTGGTACCGTCTGCTTCAACGATGTCTACATACTGATGACTTTCGTCATTGTTGATGTCCGCAGAATCCCAGACCGCCTTCACATAGTCGATGTGCCAAATCAGCATCCCGTGATTGGGGAGGGCCGCATCCCAGCGGCTCTTGTCGCGGTACTCCAATAAGAAGAATTCATTCTCGTTTTCGGGATCCTTCAGTTGCAGTGCCTTGTTTTGCTGAATGCCAAGCAGAGTGTCCGATTCCGAAATTTTAAGCGAATCGGGGTCCAGCCAGCCTAGCTCCATGCGTTCGTAGGCGGAGTAGTAGGGCGGCGTGGTCCCTAAGGGGCCGTAACGGTTGCCCGTGTTGTAGGCGCCCATGTCCATAACGTCCCATGTGGAAGGGGTAAATGTGGAACTGCTCCCGTTGGTGGCGTACATGTCGCGAAGCCCAAGCAGGTGGCTGAATTCGTGGATGAAGTTCCCTACGCCAAACAGTTTTTTGGAGGACGGTATGTAGGTGTGGTAAAGTCCGTCCCTTTCTGCGTTACAGGCATATTCGATGACATAAGGGCCGCTTGTGAATCGTCCCCCGGAGCCTACGTTCTTGGGCTCCGTGAAAATCCATTTGTGGGGCCAGATGGCGGAATCCTGCTCGGAGTCGTGGGAACCGAAACCCGCATAGATCATGTGCACGTAGTCGAGGACGTTGTCGCCGTCGTTGTCGTATTTCTTGAAATCAACGGTTCCCCATTTTTTTAGCGTATCCAGGGCTTCGATCAACGCCCTTTGGGCGCCGAGATCGCCGTACTTGGAAAGAGAACCGTAGTCCCTGTAGTTGTTGCCGCTGATGGTCACTGGACCGACAATGTCGAATGCGGGGGCGAATCTTCCCAGCGAGTTGTCCTTGAAGTAGTCTACGGCGCTTCCCACGCTGTTGTCGTCGTTGTACCCCTCTTCGGTAAGAATTCTGCCGATGTCTGAAGCGGGGTCCTCACTGATGAATTTCGTGTCTGCGAATTGGACGAGTACGATTAATGCGTTTTTTTCGCCGAGTAGCGCACTTTTGCTGGCGGAACTTTGCGTTGCAGCAGGCGCTTTGGATAGAGTTGATGAGCCGCTGATGGTGGGCTTTGGTAGATTCTTGAGATGACGCTTCAATGTGTCTTTTTTTGCCGGCTTGAAAAAGCCTTTGCCGTCCCTTTCGACAACCTGACCGTCTCGGGTCTCTGCGTAATGAAAATGCTCGTTACCCTTTTTGCGAATCTCGATGGTGCTACCGTCGGGCTGAGTCGCGGTAAGGAACCTGTCCGCCGCGGGGATGGACCACGCAACTTGAACAGTGGTTGCAACTAGGAATGCCAAGAGATGGGAAAAGTGCATATCTGGAATTTAGTATAAAATGGAAAATAGCTTAGGTGAGCATCGAAAAAAAGGCTAAAGAATGTGTAAACCCGTGTAAAAGAAATCTTAAACAGCTCTGCCAAGTCGAACCATTTGCTAGTTTCTAAATTGTTTATTTGCTGCTCAATTACACTAAGTTCACTGTGGCGCAAAAGCCTGAAAATGCAACAAAATCGCAGCTATACAATCATACTTGACAGAGCAACGGCACCGTGTACGAATTGACTTGACATAGCCAGTTTATTTGTTACCTTTTTGATTGTAAACTCGCTTGATTGAATTTTATGCTCCGTAAAGTTGCTGTCTTTTTGATTATCGTTTGCGAAAGTCTTTTTATGGATGCTTGTTCTAATCATCCGCCTTCTGCAGCAATGTTCATGAATTCTAAAAAAACGTGAATTTTGGTGTTGGAGCCTACGTTTCCTATAAAAGAATGTCCGCAGAATTCCGTTTAGGTCATGAGCTTGATTCATCAAACAACCGGTTCTACTTTATGCTGAATTACCTATTTGCTTTTGGCAAGTAACAAATTGCATGGTCGGCATCAAGTTAACGAAAAGGAATCTCCTAAGCTTTATAAGAGGCAATCTTTTCGCGAAGTTCCAAAAAGTTGTCGAAGTCGCTTTTTAGATTTGCAAGTTCTTTCTGCTTGAAGAGCTTGTATTCGCGTTCCGCTTTTTCCATGGCGTCTATCCAATCCTGCATGCGCATTTGCTTTTCGTCCAGGGCCTGCAATTCAGCAAAATCCAGAAACTGAGAAACCATCAGGTTCAAGCGAAGCAACTCTTTTTCAGACAAATAATTTTTCGCGATTTTTACATCTTCTTCGGTAACGTAATTCCCCTTGAAGTTTGTCATGCCAACAAACGTTTTTTCGCTATCCACACGTTCGTAAATCAGCTCTGTGGCTGTATGCTCGTGAACGGCATAGTGCAATTTGTTCTGCACGGTTGCGAAAAAATCCAGCGTTATCTTTTTACGGGGATCATAATCTACAGCGGTGGCATAAATGTCTGTCACCTGCTGATAAAAATTTCGCTCAGAGGAACGGATGTCGCGAATGCGCTGGAGCAGTTCCTTGAAATAGCGGTTGCGGCCTTTTTTCAATCGTTCGTCATCCAGCGAAAAACCCTTTTGGATGAATTCGTGCAGACGCGTTGTGGCCCATGTCCTGAAACGAGTCGCCACAGGTGATTGCACGCGATAGCCGATAGCAATGATAATGTCGAGATTGTAATGGTCCAGTTCTCGGCGGACCTCTCTTGCCCCTTCTTTTTGAACTATAAAGAATTTCTTTATAGTTGCCTCTTTCGGCAATTCGCCATCTTTGTAGATATTGTCAATGTGCTGCCCGATATTCTGACGAGTGGTATCGTAGAGCTCCGCGAGTTGGACCTGGGTCACCCAGACATCTTCATCGGCAAAACGGACAGATACATTTGTTTTTCCATTTTCATCTTTGTACAGCAATATGGAATTGTCTTCAGGACGGACTTTTTTTCATATATACAAATGTACACTAAAAACGAGAGCCGTGTCAACCTAGACATGAATCCGTAGAGAACAAAAAAGCCTTGCTTTAAAAAGCAAGGCTTTATGCGTTTTGCAATAAGCTGATTACAATGTAGAACTGCCGCTAGTGCAGGAGCCGTATTTACCAATCTTATAGATTTGAACGTTGGCATCTGTATAATCGGAATCGCTTCCGTAATAAACACAGCTAGACAAGCTGGAGCAGAAGTTTGTTACGCCGGCTTCGTCGTTTGTATATTGAATCTGGAGAGCTTGTGCGTTGCCGAGTGCCGTTGTGCGTGCAACGGATTTTGTGTACCAGCTAGGCTGCTTGAAGCTTGTGAACGGAATGTTGACAGTCTTGACTGAGGTGGAGTAAGACAAGGTATACTTGTAGTGGGCTGCGTCAGATATTGTAGACTGAGAGACAATTACAAGCTTTACTGGATTGTCTGCTGTATAAGTGATGCAAATACCGTCGCCTAGTTCCGTGATATCTACAGATTTCTTTTGGTCAGCAAGGTTGAAACCAAAACCTGCATACGGATATGGATCCGGAGCATAGTATGTGCTTGTGCCATAACCTTCGAGGCTCCAGTCTGAATAGACAAGGCTAATCTTCAACTGAAGGAAGGATTCGTTAAATACGCCTGTAGCCTTGCTAAGACCGAAGTCGTCTTCGTCGAGGTACTTGTACCACCAGCCACCGCAGTTTTCATCTTCGCATTCTTCCATAAAGGTTTCTGCGGTTGCGTTAATGAAGCCTGTGTTTGCGCGGGTGCCGTAGCTAGGCTTCCAGATAATGCCGTCTTCGAGAGCGACTGTTACAACGCTAGAAGAGGATTTAGGAACGCTGCTGCTTGAAGAACCCTTGTTAGAAGAAGACGATGTTGTGCTTGAAGAAGAATTGCCTGTTCCTACATCAATCCATTCTCCGTTGATGCAGACCTTGCTGCCGTCCATTTCACCGGTGGTGCATTCATCACCGCCTGAAGTTGAAACATCAACCCAGGAACCGTTTACGCAAATCTTGTTGCCGTCTACATCGCCAGAAGTGCAATCGCTACCTGGCTTTGTCGGGTCGATCCATGTGCCATTCACGCAAACCATCTGGTCCTTGATTTCGCCATTTGTGCAAGAAGATTCATCATCCTTGTCTTCGGATTTTTGCAAGGACCATTCGCCGTTTGTACAAGTGTAGGTTTTGCCTGCTGCAATGGCGGATTCCTTTTCTTTGGCGTAGGAGTAACTCAAAATGCGTTCGCCGTCTTCGCATTCGTATATGGACTTTTCAAAAATTACAGGTTCTTCCGTTACATCGCAAGTAACGAAGTCAAGGTTCTTGACGACTTCAAAATTTGCAAGTTCAAGGAGGCCTTCCTTGTCCATGCATTTTGGAAGTGCAGACTTGCTCGGGTATTCGTTAAGGCCTGTTTGGGAACCGTTCGAAGATGAGCTTGTGTCACCTGTTGCGTTCGATGGACTAGAATCCGAGGAACCGCAGCCTTGAAGTGCAAGCATTCCGCAAAGGCAGAGAAAAGAAAGCTTTTTATTCATAGAAGACCTTCCTGTTTGTGGATATTATAAATATATAATAGAACACTACTGTCCACTAAAAAATAGGGTCGATCGCCTTGAACCCGCATAAACAAAGGGCTGTAGACGATTTTGCTAGTCAACGGACTTGAATTTCAAACGCCTAGATTTGCTTAATTTTAGGCAATGTTTAAAGATCAGTATG
>JAZLKH010000093.1:0-35743 GCA_045597545.1 Fibrobacter sp. | reverse complement strand
GTATAATTTTGACATGGGCTTTTTCTTCTGTTTTTTTTGGCGATTAAATTTTAGAAAATAGCCCATTTTTTGTTTAATTTAGGCGAAAGTCAACAAAAAAGGGTGGCGAAGCCACCCACACATGTTGATGAAGAGCCATATATGTTTGTAATATATGGAATCTAATGTTCATAATCAGCGTACTTGGTCTGTTGCTTACAAAAATACTCTTGAAAAATGGCGAAAGGATTCAAAACTTCTGTTTGATAATCCCGACGACGCTGAATTCATTGAGCATGCGTTTGAAAGGACCTCCGAAAAAGAACCATACAAGGAAAAGGAAATTTGGTAAGTTTAAATCAATCTCGGAATATTTTCCTTTGAAAATTGAAAACTGGTTTGACGCGTAAAATCCATATAATACGCTATGAATCATATAGAAAGAAGTTTTCCCGTTTTATCAAGGAATAGTTCAAAAAACGCAATAAAATTTCCTTCTCGTGGAGAATGCATTTTATAAATTCTTAGTATGAAAAAGATTATTCTCTTAATTTGCCTTTGCTGCACACTTGCCGCCGCAGAAGAAAATAAACACAAGTGGATTGTGGATGTGGGTGGCGGTTTTGCCTTTTGGTCCACGTTTGCGGACTTTGGTCTGGGAATGAGAGACTTCGACAGCGAAGAAGTGCAGGATGAAATTGATGGGGGCACCAATTACATTGTGGTGAACCTCGGCGCCCGTTACCAGCTCGCAAAAATGTTGGAACTTGGCTTTGCCACCGGCTACGAATATTACGCTTCCAAGGTTCACCCCTACCATAACGAGAAAGGCTATTTGAAATACGCCGACATCAAGGATAACCATGTTGTTCACCTGGCTGTGGAATCGAAGGTGGACTGGGTTAGTTTTCTTGACCATGTGCAGATATACTCTCGTCTAGGTTTAGGCGGAGTCCTGGAAATTTCAAAGGTGGACGATTATGAGGTTGGCTTTGGACTGCCGAATTTCCAGTTCAGCCCCATTGGCATTGAATATGTAGGCATGGTGGGTTTTTATGCAGAGGCTGGTGTTGGTTACCGAGGTCTTTATTCGGGCGGCGTGAGCTTTAGATTCTAGGCTATCATGATTAGAAATATCATCCGAAAACTAATGGCCTTTGTTACGGCGTTTTTTTGGACGGACAAGTCCAAGGTGTTTTCGGGCGTGTTGGCTTGCTTCTGGTCGTTGCAGCATATTGCCTGTGCCTATGGTACAGACGATGGCTTAGAATGTGACGATGATTGCCTTTACGATCCCGTAGTCGATACAGTTGCCACGTTGGGTGATTTACCACCTTGTGACTATACCGGAAAGAATGACGATCCAACCTTTGTGGCAATTGAAAATGCAGACTATTACTGCAGTGAGCATCAGTGGCTTTCAGCAACAGAAATTCTTTGCGAAGAAAAGCCGCCCATAAAGCCGTTTGAATACGAATTTTTCACTGATCCTCGGGATGGTTATGTCTATCGGCTGACAAGGATTGGTTCGCAGACATGGTTTGCCGAGAATCTCCGTTTCAAGACGGAAAAATCCATTGCTCCCGATGGCGAGCTGTTTAACATAGTGGGTCGCTATTATACCTGGAAGGATGCTCAAACGGCCTGCCCGGAAGGTTTTCACATTCCGACTTCTGAAGAATGGAAGGAAATGTGGCTGTTTGTTACCGAGGATAATGGTTGTGAAAATGTAGGGACCAGCTTGAAAACGGATAGCCTCTGGAGCGAATATCTTAAGCCCAGTACAAACATTGTTCAGGGGAACGAGAATACGCTTGTTGGTACGAATCGCTATGGATTTAACGCCGTTCCTGCTGGTAGTTATAGTTATTTAGAAAAATCCGACGAACTTTATCTTCTAGGACAGTTGACCCGTTTTTGGTCTAATGATAACTACCGTGGTAAAATCGTGGCAGATTCCTGGGTTATGAATTTTTGGGGTGACAATTTCTTCGATGACGAGTCTGCAAATCCTGATTGGCGAATATCCGTCCGTTGTATAAAGGATTTTGAATGAGAAACTTTTGTGGCGAAAATGTTTAGAATGTAATTGAAGAAAATCGTGTTTTATTACATTTAGAATGAGGTTTTATTATGAAGTTTGGTTTTTGGAAAAGTTTGATGACTGCTTGCCTGGCGACTTTTGCCACGTCGGCATTGGTTGCTTGCGGTGGCGACTCCAGCTCTTCTGCGGAATCTGGGATTTCCAGTGATTCCGGCCCAAGCGAAGAAGAAATTGCCCAGCGTTGCTATGAAAGGTTCGGTACGACGGAAGACGATACCTGGGCAGCAACCCTTTCAGGAAATAATTTCATTAGCAAGCAAGTTTGTGAGAGCATTTCGGAATACATGAGGTATCAACTTGCTTTTTATGCAATGTGCACCTCTGCGGACTACAATTCTGCAAAGAACCGTTTCGATATCGAAGTTCTTACAGAACAGAGGTATATGCATATCTGGGCGGAGATGGATGGCTGCAGCTATAAGCTGGGTACCGATGGCGACATGGAACCGCTCATTGCCAAGGGCCGCCAGTGGACTTTGGATGACTGCCTTTGCAAGGAAGAGGCTGAAAAGACCCTCTATCGAGAAATCAAACCCGAGGAAAAGGTGGAATCATCTAGCTCTTCCGAGGATGCGGAATCCAGCTCTTCCGAGGATGTATCCTCCTCCAGTGTCATCTTGAATGGCAGCGCCGGGGTTGATGGATCCAGTTCCTCTGTGGAAAAGGTCTCCAGCAGCAGCCAGCCTGTAGTAGGCGAATTTGTGAAGATTGGCGATCAGGAATGGATGACTAGGAATCTCGATGTAGATGTGGAAGGAAGTTCCTGCTACGGCGACAAGCCGGAAAACTGCGAGAAATATGGCCGCGTTTATACATGGTCCATGGCCATGGGCATTGACATTTCCTACGACAGAAAGAAGTACGGCGAGACCAAGGAACCACACCAGGGAATTTGCCCCGACGGTTCCCACCTGCCAAGCCATGAGGAATGGAACCAGCTGAATGAATTCATCAAGGCAAATCCGGAATACCTAGCCTATTTCCAGAACCAGTACGGCGGTGCCCTCGATTACCACGGTTATTACAGGGACGCAGGCACTGAAGTGAACTTCATGAGTTCCACGGAATACGACGTGTCAGGAACCTCCTATCCCTATGAGTTCGCCTGGCTCTGGTACATTCACGACGACTATACTTATTTCTACAAGGACAACGGCCACAAGTACACCGGAGCCTATGTCCGTTGCATCAAGGAATAGCTTGGCGCTACACCGGCGTCTTGCTCTTTTCGCCGGCGATTTCGCGGACTAGGCGGGGCACCAGATAGCCGGGAAGTTTTGTGCGGATTTCTGCAACCAGGGCTTTTGCCTGGTCGTCGCTGATTTCGAAATGAGCGACACCCTTGGCGTGATCCAGCTGGTGGATGTAGTAGGGGAGGACTCCTTGCTCGAAAAGCTTGCGGGAGAGTTTTTCCAAGGTGGCGGCGTTGTCGTTGACGCCCTTTAGCAAAACACTCTGGTTTAGCAAGGTCCAGCCGCTATACCTTAGCTGGCCGAAGATGTTCATGCTTTCTTCGTCCAGTTCGTCGGGGTGGTCTACGTGGCTTACCAGCACGCAGTCGAAGCGGGCGGGCAGATCTCTCAAAAACTCAAAGTGCTCCTGAACCAAATCAGGACGCATCACTGGCAGGCGGCTGTGGATGCGAAGCGTTGTGACGGAGGCGTGATCTGAAATGGCATCTACCAGTTCCAGGAACTTGCCGGGAGGCAAGGTCAGGGGGTCGCCACCGGACAGAATGACTTCCCAAATGTCGGAGTGGGTGTCCAGCCAACTGCCGACTTCCAGGGCGATGTTGCTTGCGCTCTGGAATGGGTAGTTCCTGCGGAAACAGAACCTGCAGCGTACACCGCAGGTGGCGGTCGTTACCACCAGTGCTCGTCTGTCATACTTTTGGATTACGCTTTCACTTTTTCCTGCGGGAAGATCCCCTACGGGGTCCAGAACAAATCCGGGAACGTCCTCGTACTCCGCTTTTGTGGGGAGAACTTCACGTAAAAGCGCCGCCGGTTCCTTTGCATTCCTGATCAGGTCGGCGTAATGCCTGGAACAGCAAAAGGGGAACGTGGGGGCGTGGTCCAATCCGCAAAGATTGGGGTCATTTGCAATCAAAGTCGCAAAATTGGGGCCTAAATACTCCAAAAAGTCAGAAATTTGCGTGAATACGAGCTTGGGTTGTTCCATTATATTATTAAATTTAGCAACATAAAAACCAAAAAGAGGATAATATGGGTACTGTAAGCACCAACGAATTCCGCAAGAAGCTCAAAATCATCGTCGACGATCAGCCGTACGAAATCATCGAAAACCAGTTTGTGAAGCCGGGTAAGGGTCAGGCTTTCAACCGCGTTCGCATCAAGAACCTGGTTACCGGCCGTACTCTCGAACGTACCTGGAAGAGCGGTGACACTGTTGAAGAAGCAGATGTAACCTTTAGCGAAATGACCTACCTGTACAACGATGGCGAAACCTGGTTCTTCCTGGATAACGACACCCAGGAAACCATGGAAATCCCCAAGGAAGCTCTCAGCGGCAACGAAGTATGGCTCCTCGACGGTGCCACCGTTGAAGTGACCTGGTGGAAGGACCCGAAGACCATGGCTACACTTCCTGTTGAAGTGATTCCGCCGACCTTCGTTGACCTCATGATCATCGACGCTCCTCCGGCAGTTCAGGGCAACACCAGCGGTAACGTTCTCCGTGAATGCACCGTTGAAACTGGCGCCAAGGTGATGATTCCGTTGTTCATCGAAAACAACACCAAGATTCGCGTGGATACCCGCGACGGTTCCTACCTGGAACGCGCAAAGTAATCAGACCGGTCGGTTCATTCGTTTGTCAAGAACCTACGACGGACCTCCCTCTCGCACCGCCCTCGGCTAACACCCGAGGGCTTTGTGTTTTACGGTGAACTTCTTTTTTTTTCTTTTTCTATCTTCCCTACCATGTTCAAGAAAAAGTTTGACCTGCGCCTTGATTTGGATACCCGCTGCAATTTCCGTTGCCATTACTGCGACAATTCCAGCTTGGATCCGGCCATCAAGGTCTCTTTCCCCCTGGAGCAGTTCGAAAAGGTGTTCCAGACTGCCGAGAAGGAGAGCTGGTCCCTGTTTTTGAGCTGCGCCGGCGAACCGTTGCTGAATTCCAAGTTCATCGAAATCATGGACGTTCTTTCGCGAACGGTAAAGACGCCTGATGTATCCATGGTGACCAATGCCCTTCTGCTGAATGAGGCCCATCGTAAGCAGATTTTGAATTCACCCATCGACCGCCTCTTTATTTCCATGGACTCCCTTTCACCGGAAATTTACACCAAGTGGTGCGGCGTGACCGTGGATCAATTCCAAAAGGTTGTCAGCAACATCGAAGCCTTTGCCGAAGAACGCCTGCAGCAAAAGAAGCGCCCCCATGTGATTGTCACAGCCATCGCCATGAAGGATACCTTGGAAGGGTTGCCGGATATCGCCCGTTGGCTAAAGCGTCTTAAGGTCTCCGCCTTCAACATCCAGTGGCTCAACTCTATGGACCACGACTACCTTAGGGCCGAGCAGCTGGATATGAACGATCCCGCCGTTGCAGCCCGCTTCCACGAAATACTCTCCGAGGTTCGCGATATTCTCAAGGGCAGCGGCGTGATGCTGGACTATCCCCGCGTACTCAGCAAGGAGAAGATCAAGTCGGTCTGGAACAACCGCAAGCTGTGGCGCAACAAATCCTACTACTTCAAGGATGCCTTCTTGAAGCTTATCTCAAAGCGCCGCGGTTTGCCCTGCCGCTTCGCTACCAATACCTTCTACTTGTGGCCCAATGGTCATCTGAAGGGCTGCCCCGCCGATGGCTTTGAAACGGACAACATCTTCGATGGAGTCCATACGCTGCAGGGCGAGGTGGAGCGAGTAAAGGCTGCAGTTGCCAAGGGCGAAACGCCTAGCTGCAAGTCCTGCCTTTTTAAGGTGGAATAGTTTTTATGCGAGGGCGCTGCGGAAGGCCTTGGCTACGGCGTCGGGATCGTCGCTTCTGAGCCAGCTTAGGGTTTCGGTACCGCGATAGCTCCAGGCGAAGATGTTGCCGATGCCTGCCTTGCGGCTTTCTTCAACGGCGATGGCCAGGTCGTTTTCGCGGCCTGCTTCTATCTGATAGGCCTTTACCCACATCTGAGTCGCCTTGCCGTATTTGGTGGCGACCTCAACCAGTCGCGCAGCCGTGATGGCGTACTTTTCGCGAACCCATTCCTCGGAGGCACCCTTTTCCCAGTAGGGGTCGCTGGCCACTTCGTCGACGCTTTCCAAGGAGGCTACCTTGCCCCAGTCGTCCAGACCGGCGGGGAACCAGGGGGGGAGCATGCAGACGCAGTTGCGCCTGCCATGGGCGTGGACGTCGTCGCACATTTCCTTGAGGAAACCGATGAGGCTGTCTTCGCGGAACTGTTTTACGTCGCGGGCCTGCTCGGGCTGCATTTCGTCGAAGGCTGCGGCGGGCATGTCGTATCCGTAGCGTTCGCGGAACTTGGCAAGACAGATGGGGCAGCGGCAGCTCCAGTTGCTTAGGCCGCCCTTCTCGAAGTAGAAGTGGGGCTCGTCCCAGAAGATGGTGCTGACCTTGGTGTTGCACACGGATTCAATCCACTGGTGCATGTATTCGCGGAACTTGGGGTGGTTTGGGCAGGCGGCCACCTTGGGCTTGCCATCCAGCGCCACCTGGCACAGTTCGTGGTTGCGGGCGGAAAGTTCGGAGTAGGCTTCGCCACCGAAGACGCGACCAACGCCCCAGGGATTCACATAGACTTCCAGGCCCAGGTCGGCGGAGGCGTTCACGATATCCTTCATGGTGCCGTAGTAGTACTGCTGGTCCTCTTCGCTCCAGGTGTGGAGCACTGCGTTAAAGCCTGCAGCCTTGATGTCCTTCATGTCGGCAATGACATGCTTCGGGGAGCGCACGCCAAAATAGCTTACGCCCTTAATCTTTACAGCTTCCATGGTGTGTTCCGTTAAAAGTCGTTTTGAGCCCACTGGGGGGAGCCATTTTTCAGGAGGACCTGTTCCAGGGTGCTGACCCACTCCTCTTCGCAGACAGGACGGCGGACCCAGAACAGGTTGTCGTCACTTTCGGGAATGGGCATGGAATCAGGAACCAGTTCCACAATCCAGGATTCGGGGATGCCGTCATGGAGCAGTTTGCTGAATTTCAGGTTTTCGTCTGTGGGACGGTCGGCGTGGTCCAGGATGATCAGTGCCGGTGACTGGCCTACGATAAGTGCCGATTCCAAAAGGCTTGTTGCGTCCTCGATGGAATTGCATGTGTACATGGTGGCGTCGTCTGCAAGGTCTCCATGAGCCAACAGCCAACGGAAGGTCCATTGGCTCAACTTGTCCAGGCTGCCTGGAGAAGAGGGGGCTATGAAGAATATGTGTCCCATGACCATAAATTTAGATTAATTCTTTTTTTTTACGATTCCTGAGTTGATTTTTTTGCCCTTTTTGATCAGCGCGGCCTAATTATGAGGTATGAATTATGATTTATCAGATTTAATAAGGCGCCTATGGCGCGATTAAAGATCTCGTACTTCGTACGTCGTAATTCGTAATTATATTTTGCCCATGTTTCCCGATGTCCCTGAATTTCAGTTTATTGATAAATTGCTAAAAAATGCGGCTCCTTTCAAGAAGGAGGCTCCCGCAAATAGGACCTGGCTTGGGGTGGGGGATGACGCCGCCATTTTTGATGGATGGGTGGCCACCAAGGACCTGTCCGTAGAAAATACCCACTTCAGACTGGACTGGTCTACGCCGGAACAGGCGGTGGAAAAGCATATAGTCTCCAATGTCTCCGATATTTCGGCCATGGGTGCGGTTCCAAAAATCGCCTTCTTGGGCCTGTGTCTCAACAAGAGCTGGCCCCCGGATATTGTGGAACGGGTGAAAAATGCCCTGGCACAGGGATTTGCCAAGCGTGGAATAGCCCTGATCGGCGGCGATACGGTATCTGGTGAAGAGGCTGTTTTTTCCACAACCCTTTTGGGAACCTTGGCTGGTGAGAAACCCTTGCTGCGAAGCGCAGTCCAGGTTGGTGATAGTTTGTATGTAAATGGAACCCTGGGCAAGTCCGATGCCGGCCTTTGGTTATTGATGAACCATCCAGAGGAGGCGTTCCGTTTTCCCGCCTTGGCTGAGTACCACTTGAGCCCAAGGATTTGCGAGGGAGCTGGCGCGGAACTGGTCCGTATGGGGGCCTACGGAGCCTGCATGGACATCAGCGATGGGCTTTCCTCGGAACTGAACCATTTGGCGCTGTCGTCGGGGGTTTCCTTGGAAATAGGCGAGGTGGACCTTCCCATTGACCCCGAGGTTTTGAAAATGTGTGAATTCTTTGGCCTTGACCCCATGAAATTTGCTATGAATGGGGGGGAAGAATATGAGTTGCTATTTGCCAATTCCATGCCAAAAAGTATATTTAATGGCGAAAATAGCCGTTTAGGCAAAGTTTACAAGATAGGGACTGCTGTGGGCCGTTCTGAAGGAGCTAGGGTTTGTATGCTTTGCAAAGACGGAGAAAAAAGGCTCGTTGAACCGCGAGCATGGTCGCATTTGTTATGATTAGTAATGGAAAAATGAATTTAGGCCAGTTGCTCCTTCGCCAAGGCGTCTTGGACGAAGACCAGCTGGAACATGCCATGGCGGAACACAAGCGCACCGGTCTTATGCTCAGTAAGATCCTGGTGCGCCTCGGTATGGTGAGCGAGGATACCTTGACCAGTATCCTTGGTGTGCAGATGCAGTCTACCACCAAGATGCGTATTGGTGAAATGCTTCTTGCCCAAGGCTACATCACCGAAGAACAGCTGAGCAAGGCTCTGGAAACTCAGAAGAGTTCTGGCAAGCGTCTTGGACGTACCTTGGTGGATTTGGGCTATATGCCCGAGGAACGCCTCATTGAAATTCTTTCTAGGCAGTTTGAAGTTCCGTATGTAAAGCTGGACACCTTTACCATTGATCCCGAGGCCTATACCTATTTGCCCGAGGACATGTGTAAGCAGTACAAGGTGGTTCCCCTGTTCATGCAGAAGCCCGAAGAGGATCGCCTGCAGGCAAGGCCCACCTTGACCATTGCCATGACGGACCCCACCAACATGCGCACCATCAGCATCATCAAGTTCAAGGTGAAGATGGATGTGGATATTGTGATGGCCTCTGACGCCGATGTGCAGAAGGCTATCGAACGTGTCTTTGCCGGTCACGGTACCGCTGAAGAATCCCTGGCGGACTTGATTGGGTCTTCCGATGGTGGTGAAGAACTTGAGACCGTGGAACGCGGTCAGGGTAACCAGGAAGAAGAACTGTCTGACGAAGAAGGTCGTCAGGTGGTTAAGATCGTGACCACCTTGATTCATGAGGCCATTGCCCGCAAGGCTTCCGATATTCACCTGGAACCTCAGGAAACCTTCTTGAAGCTCCGCTACCGCATCGACGGTGACCTGCAGGTCATGGCCCCGATTCCTGCCCGACTGATGCCGCAGATTCTTTCCCGTATCAAGTTGCTTTCCAAGATGGACATCGCCGAAAAGCGTAAGCCCTTGGATGGTCGTTTTACGGTGCGTTACAAGGGCTCCGAAGTTGACCTTCGTGTATCTTCGTTCCCCATTTCTCTGCGTAAGCGCGGTGTCTGCGAAAAGATCGTTATGCGTATCTTGAACCCCAACTCCGGGCAGTTCCCTCTGAAGGACATGGGCTTCGACCCCCGTGTGCTTAAGCAGTTCATCGACGCTATTAACGCTCCTAACGGCATTGTGCTTGTGACCGGTCCTACGGGTTCTGGTAAGTCTACTACGCTTTACGCATCTATTGGTGAAATTCTTGATAGTACCATTAACATTTCTACCATGGAAGACCCTGTGGAATTGAACATCGACGGCGTCAACCAGGGACAGATCAACAATGCGGCCGGGTTTACGTTTGCCGCGGGCATTCGTGCCTTGCTCCGTCAGGACCCTGACGTGATCATGATCGGTGAAATGCGTGACCAGGAAACCTCTTCAATGGCTATCGAAGCTGCTTTGACGGGTCACTTGGTCTTCAGTACGCTCCATACCAACGATGCTGCTGGTGCATTCCCCCGTTTGCTGGAAATGGGCCTGGAACCCTTCCTTGTGTCTACCGCTATCAAGGGCGTGCTGGCTCAGCGACTTGTTCGCCGCATTTGTAAGTTCTGTAAGGAACCTTATGAAATTTCCCAGGAAATGCGCGACGAACTTCACCTGACCCCGGATATGCAGTTCTATCACGGCAAGGGTTGCGAAAAGTGCGACGGCTCCGGTTACAAGGGCCGCGCCGGTATCTATGAGTTCCTGGTACCTAACGAAACGGTGCGTAACCTGATTATCAAGCGTTCCTCCGGTGATGTGATCAAGCGCGCCGCCATGCAGGAATGTGACATGATCACCTTGCGTATGGATGGTATCTCCAAGGCTCTGCAGGGTATCACTACGCTGGAACAGGCTGTGGGTGCTTCTGCCGCCGACGACGTGTAGTTTAGAACGGCGAAGTCGTTAAACATTCTAAAGATAAGGCTCCCGGCTTAGGCTGGGACCTTTTTTTTACTATATTGCACATTTGTATAGGAAATGGAATTTTTGTTGCGCAGAATTTTGGGAGAAATTCATGGCGAATATAGTTGACGCAAGTGTTCTTGAAAGGGAGCTGAATGCAGAGCAGGCCGCTGCTGCAAAGAAGATTGACGGACCCATGCTGATCCTGGCCGGAGCAGGTTCGGGCAAGACCCGCTGCATTACCTACAAGATTGCCCATCTGGTTTCGGAACATTGCGTGGACCCGGACCGCATACTGGCGGTGACCTTCACCAACAAGGCCGCTCGCGAAATGAAGGACCGTATCCAGAAGTTGCTGGACTGCCGCATGAGCTTTTCCTGGATGGGAACCTTCCACTCCGTGTGTTTGCGCCTGCTTAAGCTTTGCCTCACCAAGGAATCCGTGGTGGCTGCGATGGCGGGCCCTGGCGGTCGATGGTATGATGGCAATTTTTCCATTTATGATGATGACGACCAGAAGCGCATCCTTAAGGAGGTACTGAAGGGTGAACTTGGGGACGACTTTGAAGCCTCCGAGGTCAAGAAGCTTCATGCAGCCATTTCGCGCTACAAGAACTCCGTCTTGTACAAGGGTGGGTTTGCACAGCTGCAGACTCCCGAGGTGGCTGCGCAGATGGCGGAATACGGCGACCAGGAACGCTACGCCCGCCACTATAAGGAATACCAGAAGAAACTTCTGGAATCCAACGCCATGGACTTTGACGACCTGTTGTTCAATACGGTCTACATGCTGCAGAAACTGCCTAACTTGGCAGAGCAGCTGAAACGCCGCTATCAGTACGTAGTGGTGGACGAATACCAGGATACCAACGATGTCCAGTACGAACTGCTGAAACTTTTGATTGGCGACCATAAGAATGTGACCGTGGTGGGTGACGACGACCAGAGTATTTACGGCTGGCGAGGTGCCAACATCAAGATCATTCGAAACTTCCATCGCGACTTTGCCCCGGTGACCATCGTAAAGCTGGAGCGCAACTACCGCTCCACGGCAAATATCGTGAAAGGCGCAGGCTCCGTAATTTCGCATAATGTGCGTCCCGAGGAAATGCAGAAGGTGGTGTTCTCCAAGGAGGAGGCTGGCGAACTGATTCATGTGCGCCACTTTATGGATGACCGTTCCGAGGCTACGACTATTGCAGATAACATATTCAAGGCGGGGGAGGCAAACTACTCAAAGACGGCCGTGTTCTACCGAACTAATTCCCAATCCCGAGCCTTGGAAAAGGCGCTTAACGACCGGCGTATCCCCTCGGTAATCTTTGGTGGCACCAGGTTCTGGGACCGTAAGGAAATCAAGGACGTTCTGGCCTACCTCCGTGTACTTGCGAATGACCGCGACGATGCGGCGTTCCTTCGCGTCATCAATACTCCGCCACGAGCCATCGGCAAGACCACTGTAGAAAACATCCTCGAAAGGGAACGCCTTGGCGAAGGTTCCTTCTGGGAAAATCTGCTGGCCGAGGCCAATGGACTTTCTCGCGGGGCGCCTAAGCTGAAAGGCTTTACCGACCTGGTGCTCGGCTGGCGCGCCCTGATGGCCGCAGGCGAAACGCCCCTGCCTATCTTGGCTGAAAAGATTATCAACGATGTTGGATACAAGGACTTCCTTCGCAAGGAAGACGATGTGACCGCCGACGAGCGCATCGGCAACCTGGACGAAATGGTGAACGCCATCCGCGAATTCGACGAAGAACATCCGGGTGCCACCTTGGATGCCTTCCTCCAGGACATTTCGCTCTTGACTGATGGTGACAAGAAGGTGGATACCTCCAAGGGAATGGTCACCCTCATGACCATCCACATGGCCAAGGGGCTGGAATTCAATACGGTTCACATCGCCGGTTGTGACGAAGAGATCTTCCCCTTGGTTCGAGGCTCCATGACCATGTCCAGCCATGAGCTCAACGAGCAGATGGAAGAGGAAAGACGCCTTTTCTACGTGGGCTGTACTCGTGCCGAAAAGAAGCTTTACCTGTACCATGCGGAACGTCGGTTCTTCCAGGGGAACATTCGACCCTTTGCGCCTTCACGTTTTCTTAAGGAACTGGACCCTTCCGTTGTGGACTTTACTCCCTGTACCGAATCGGGCTACGGAAGCGGCTTTGGCGGTGGATTCAACGACTTCAACCAGGATTTCTCGGGCAGTCGGGGATTCTCTCGCCCCGGTCGTCCAAGCTTGCCGCCCCAGTTTACCCGTCAAGCATCGTCGGGTTTTGGCGGAGGATTCAATCGCAATGGCTCTGGTTTCAATCGCCCGGCTGCGGTCTCCATTCGTAAGAACGACAAGCGTATTGTTTACCATAACCCCATAAAGATGGCGAATCCTGCGGCCCCGGCAACCCCCTCGGGCCCGCGGGTTGTCTACGACGAGTATAGCGAGAATCCGTACCATCCGGGAGTAAAGGTCCGCCATACGAAGTATGGGGTAGGGACCATCACCGGAAGTTCCGGCTCCGGCGATAATGCTCGCGTGGATGTGCGCTTTGGTGACGGAGTGGTCCGAACCATCGTGCTGAAGTACGCCGCCCTGGAAATCATTTGATGATTGAGGATTAAAAAGTAAGGCGGCGAAGCCGTGATTATAAGTAATTTTCAATTATCCATTCTCAATTAAACCTCGCACCTCGTCCCTGGCTCCTGGAACCTTCATTTTGCAAACAGTTGTTGACACAAACCTTGATTTTTTTTGCTATTTTGCGGTCGTATTAGATAAGAGGCTTTATGCTCGAAAATGAAGAAGTTTTGAAATTGGCTAAGCTTTCCCGCCTGAGTGTTTCCGAAGAGGAAATCCCTGCGCTGAAGGGCCATTTGGACAAGATGCTGAACCATCTGGAAGCCCTTAAGGCTCTGGATCTTTCCAATGTGGAACCCATGACCGCTGTGGAAAATGGTGCCACCATCCTTCGCGAAGACGAACCCGTGCAGGGTTTTTCCCTGGATCAGGCTTTCGCCAACGCTCCGGCCGTAGAAAACGACCACTTCGCCATTCCCAAGGTTATTGGCGGCTAATTAAATACTTCCATGGCTGTACACTGCATTGTTCCTGCCCGTATTGGTTCCAGCCGGTTCCCCGGCAAGCCCCTGGTTAAGATTGCTGGCAAGGAGATGATTGTAAGGACCATGGAACGGGCTCTGCTGGCCGAATGCTTTGATCGCATTGTCTGCGCCACGGATTCCGAGCAAATTGCTGAAATAGTCTCCAGGGCTGGCTTCGAGTTTATCTTGACCGGCCCTGCTTTTACAGGTTCCGACCGCGTCGCCGATGCAGCTCGTGCCTTAGATTTGGACCTGGTAGTAAACCTTCAGGGTGACGAACCCCTGGTTGAACCCGACGTATTGGCAAATGTGGCCCATGAGCTTGAGTCCCACCCGGATTGCTGGGTGACGGTGGCTTGCCCCCTGGATCCCTCCGAGGCCATGGTCAACACGGTGGTGAAAGTTTTAGTGAAAGACGGATTTGCTGTGGACTTTACGCGCTCGGTTACAGCTGAAGATGCACCCAGGTGGTTCCAGCACCAGGGCATTTATGCCTATTCCAGGCAGGCCCGCGACGAGTTCTCGTCTTTGCCCCAGAACCCGTTGGAACTGGAACGCTCCCTGGAGCAAATGCGCATTATGGGCCGACGCCCCATTCGCATAGTCCAGAGCCCCTTTCCTTCGATTTCTGTGGATGTGCCCTCCGATGTGCAGTCGGTGGAGGCTCTGCTAAGGAAATAGCAATAATAAATAATGAACGGACCAGAAAAGAAGGTTCTTCATCTCGCGATCTTTCTTTTTGCCCTGGGAGTAATGGTCAGAATTCTGCCATGGGGACTCCCTACCATCGAAAGCGTCCAGGTGGATGATTTGGCCACTCGAGACTTAGTCACGGATGGGGTTGTGTCGGCACCGCCGGATAGTTCTGTTTTGTACAAAGTAACGGATGGTGCCCGGTGGAATTCGGAAAATAAGGGTGAGCGGAAAAGTGAGAATGAGAAAAAAACGACGAAAAAGAAGTCGAAGGTGGTTCTTCCGATCCACTTGAATACCGCGACTGCCGAGGAATTGTGCGCCTTGAATGGTGTTGGACCCAAGCTCGCGGAGAAGATTTTGGCCCATAGAGAGGCTTCTGGGCCCTTCAAATCCCCCAAGGATCTGGAAAAAGTGCCTGGAATTGGCAAGAAAAAGTTGGATGCTATACTACCTGGGGTTATTTTTGATTAAATTTTTAACGACAAAAACTTTTCTAAGTCGTTGATAATATGAGTGATACGAAGTTATACCTAGGTATTGAAGTTGGAGACGCCTCCTTAAGGGTGGCTCTTGTGGATTCCGCTGAACGTCGTGTTCTAAAGACTGCAATCCTCGAAACGGAGACCAGTCCTCTTGATGACGTCTACGCTTTTGAGTCCATTCTCCAGGGGTGGATGGAATACAGCCAGATCGAAGGCGTGGAGGCGGTGTCTGTTTCTGTTCCGGCATTCCGATCTATCATTCGCCAGATCTTTGTGCCGCCCGAAGCCGCAAAGAACTTGGATGACTACCTGCAGTGGTATGTTTCCCTCATTACCAACGCTGATGTCGGCGCTTATATTGTGGACTACAAGGTCTTGGGTGGTGATGACAACCTGGGCTACACGGTGATGCTCATTGCCGTTCGCCGTGAATGGGTCGACAACCTGCGCAAGGGTTTCCGTAACAAGGCTCTGGCTCCCAAGGCCTTGGACGTGGATGTTCTCTCCTTGATGAACCTCATGGACTTTGCAGAGAACGTTTCTGAGCTGGAATGTGTCGTCAAGGCTGACTATGCCGGTGTGACCATGGTGTGGATGACCAAGGACAACCTCCAGGCTCTGCGCTGCGTATCCACCTTGTCTCTTGTGAACAAGTCAAGAGAAGAAGCTTACCAGATCCTTGCCGATGGCATTGCGGAGCAGATTCGACTTGCTCAGGAAGAAAATGCGGCTGTGGTTACTAAGCATGTTAACCTGTGCGGTGAAATGGCTTCGGACTTGATGTTTGTGGACAGCCTCCGCCAGAAGTTGCCGGATTGTCAGCTGGCTCCCATGGATTCCTTCTCTAACCTGCGCTTGCCTGTAGATGCAGAGGATGCCGCTGCTGTGCTTAACTGCACAGGCGCTATCGGTGCCGCTCTGAATGTGATGGAGGGTGTATGATTCACTTGAATTTGATTGATGCTGCAGAACGACTGTCTACCGTAGATACAGTTTCTCCGGTAAACGTAACCAGCGTTGACGCCATCAACAAGAAAACTCGTAAGCAGTATATGACAGTTGCCGTGGCAGCCCTTTTTGCCGTGGTTGGTTTCAGCTGCTTCCTTAGCGTATTTGGCGTTCCGGGCCCCTTGCAGGGCGTGTTGCCAGCCCCTTACCTCTCCTTGATTGGTGCCGAGGATCCCAGTCGGGCCGCCCTCGCCATGAGTTCCGGCCAGAGGACCTCTGCCGGTGGTTCGTTGGAATCCCAGGCTAATTCCGCAGTTGCCATCCAGCGTCAGCGCGAGGCCATGACGGTAAAGCAGGTCGTAGGTGAAATCAATCCTACAGCCTTGTTCAACAACAAGCGTACGGATTACAACTCCTATCTGCCGTTGGAAAAGCTCTCTTACCAGAAGTCTGCCGTGGGGCAGTTCATCGCCTTCTTGAATACAGCAACACCCGACGACGTTGGCTTCTCCGATTGTATCTTCCAGGCACCCAACTACTTCTACGTACGCGGTGTGTCGGTGAATCCCGCCTCCCAGCGTAGCTTCCTGGAACGTATCAAGGCTGTAAGTTCTGACTTTAGAACTCCGCCCCTGCCCGAGAACGCTCCGGCAACGGATATTACGGCCTTTGGTCAGTACAACGTGAATAATGTGGACCTGGCTGCGGTGACCCAGTTCGTTGCCTCTGCTGAAGCCGCTGGCGAAATCAAGGCTCTCAGGGCTTTGGCTTCTGCAAATAAGGTTCAGCTGTCTGGCTTGGAAAAACCGCAGATCGAGGACTTTGGCGTTTATAAGCGCTATACCTTCAATACGACTTCTCCGGCCGACTTCAGCGAATTGCAGGCCTTCATTGCCGCATACGCAGCTTCTCCCGCTCGCCTGGGAATCCAGAGCATCGAAATGAAGCAGGCAAAGAAGGACTTGGTTTCTTCTATCCGCTTCGAAATGTTCGTCGTCCCGTAATCGTTGGGCTCCATGTCCATTCGCATTACAGGTGGCGCCATGAGGGGGCGCAATGTTCCCTCTCCAGATACATCCAAGACGAGACCAACGGCTTCTCGTACAAGGGAGGCCTTGTTCAATATCCTTCAGGGTGTTGAGAACTTTCGCGTACTGGACCTGTTTGCAGGTACCGGCATCATGGGCATCGAAGCCCTGAGCCGTGGCGCGGCCAGCGTAACTGCGGTGGAAATGGCGAAGGTTCAGGCTCGCCTTGTGTTGCAGGCATACAAGTCCTTGTCCTTGGAATCGAAACTTACTTTGTTGGAAAGTAACGTGCTGACCTTGTCTAGGGAAAGCCTCTGCAAGGAAGATGGCTTTGACCTGATTTACGCGGACCCTCCTTTCAAGGACATGGATTATCCGGATTTGCGGGTCTTTTTGGATTGGTTGAACCCTGGCGGTATCGCCGTCTTCGAAGCTCCCAGCAAGAAGCTTCCGGCGTGGGCCAAGGCGGATAAGGCCGAGGACCTGGTTCGCATTCGCAAGTACGGGGAATCCTCCTTGCTAATCTACCGTAAGGCTTTGTAGATTATGGTTATGAAGACTGTAAAGAAAACCTCCGGGCGCGTAGCTGTATTTGCCGGGTCCTTTGATCCTTTTACAGTGGGGCACCTGGATATCGCCAAGCGTGCTGCCTCTATGTTTGAGGAACTGTGGATTTTGGTGGCCGTGAACGCCTCCAAGAGCAACGTCTTTTCTGTGGAGAGTCGCAAAAAGTTTATAGAAACCGCCTGCAAGGGAATTCCCAATGTGAAGGTTGCCGAGTTCAGCGGCCTTACCGTGGATTTTATGCAGCAGGTGGGCGCCCGCTATCTGGTACGCGGCGTTCGCAACGGCTCCGATATGGATTATGAGCTTTCCGTTGGTTGGAACAACAAGATTCTCTATTCGGAGTGCGAGTCGGTTTACCTGGTGAGCGCACCGGAGCACTTATCTGTAAGCAGCTCCGTTGTACGTGAATTGTTGAAGTGTGGCATCGCAAAGGACAAGGCCGGTCGAACAAAGCTCGCCAAGTATGTGCCTGCGTCCATTCTGCCGCAACTGTTAAAGGAATTTGGAGGCCGCCGATGAGACCTTTCCGCTTTTTGCCTAAGCCCTTGCGCGTATTGCTGCTAATCAACGCGGTCGTCTTTGGGGTGGCTTTTATTGGAGGCAGTCTCCTGGGGTTGCACTTGAACCTGCCTGGCGCAGGCTACGGAAACATCCGGGATTACATAACTTATTTTGGAGCCTTTTTCCCAACGGATCCCCTGGAAGTTTGGCGTTACGTGAGCTACATGTTTGTGCATGTGGACTTTTGGCATTTCATGTTCAACATGATGATGCTCTGGATGTTTGGCAGCGAAGTGGCCGATTGGATGGGCACAAAGCACTTTACCGCCATGTACCTTTTCTGCGGCGTGTTTGCCGCGGTGTTCAGCCTGATCATGTGCATCCTGGGCTTGTCCAATAATCCCATTATCGGAGCCAGTGGAGCCCTGATGGGAATTTTTGTGGCTTACTACAAGTTCTTCCCTGAACGAGTCATTCTGATGTTCATGTTCTTCCCTATGAAGATCAAGTATGCTATGTGGTTCATGGTTGCCGTGGATGTTTTCATGGCTCCGTCGGGAGATGGAGTCGCACACCTGGCCCACTTGGGTGGCGTGGTTGGCGGGTTCCTCTACATGTACTTCTTTAACGGCGGCCTCGACGGTTTTTTGCAGAAGGCTCGTCGCAGTCGCGGTCCAAAGGTTCGGGTGCAGCAAGGCGGTCGACCTTCAGGCGGCGCAGATGAGACCCCCAAGGATCCCGAGGTTTTGGAGGGCGAAGTCTTTTACGTGGACGAAGAAAAACGCATGGACGAAATTCTGAAGAAGGTGAATCGCGACGGTATTCACTCCTTGTCGGAATCCGAGAGACAGTTCTTGCTTAAGGCCGGCGATCGCATTCGCCGTCGTCGCGGAGGCATGTAATGAAGAAGGTTCTTGGCGTAGGTGCCGCTCTTGTGGATGTGCTAGCCAATGTGGACGATGCCTGGATTGAGTCCCAGGGCGTTCAGAAGGGAGGAATGAATTCCGTTGATTGGCCTCGGATGGAAAAGTTCCTGACGGGCCTGAAAAATCCCTTGCGCGTTCCCGGTGGATCCACCTGCAATACCATGGTGGGACTCTCCAAGCTGGGCGGCTCCGCGGCCTTTATCAGCAAGGTAGGGGATGATGAACTGGGACGCCTGTTTCAAGCGCATCTTAAGGATTCCGGCGTGGAATCGAGAATGGACGTGGCTGGCATTGCAACGGGCTGCGTATTTTCTGCAGTGACACCAGATGCCCAGCGTTCCATGTGGACTTACCTTGGCGCCTCCAGTCTGCTGGACTCCAGTGACTTTGTTCCGGGGCTGTTCGAGGGTGTTGACCTGATGTTTGCCGAAGGCTACTGCGCCTTTAACGCGGAGTGCTTTAAGCATTCCATTACCTTGGCGAAGTCCCTTGGTGTAGAAACTGCCTTGGACTTTAGCTCCTTTGGTGTGGTGGAAGCCAGCCGCAAACTTTTTGATGAACTCTTTGAAAAGAGGCTGGTCGATATTGTCATCGCTAACGAAGACGAGGCCTATGCCTATGCTGGCGTCAAGGAAGAGGCGGCATTGGAAGTGATTGCCCAGAAGGCCAAGGTGGCCGTGGTGAAGGTGGGCAAGCGCGGTGCCCTTATTGCACTGGATGGCAAGGTGACGCAGGTGCAGGCAGGTTCTGCCAAGGCCATCGATACCACCGGTGCCGGCGACCTGTGGGCATCGGGATTTTTGTACGGTTATTTGAATGGTTGGGATATGGAACGTGCCGGAAATCTGGGAAGCGTCGTTTCCAATGAAGTGGTCCAGGTGATGGGAGCGCAGATTCCCGAAGAGGGCTGGACGAGGATCCTGGCTGCTAGAGGTTAAAAAGGAGGTTTTCATGAGTATGGTAAAAAATCTTTTGGCTATGTTGCTGATGATGGTGGCTTCGTCTTTCGCCTTGGATACCCCGATGGGGGACGTTTCCAATGTTTGCGACACCTTGCCATCTGCAGAAAATCCTCAAGTGGTTTTGCGTTTGTCCAATGTATTTGAAACCTTATGGTTTGGAGATAAGGACTTGTCAAAATCTGATTCCGTAAAGCATGCGACCTATACGGACTATACGGAGCTTTCTCCCCAGCGTAATTTTTTCACCTATCAGTTGCCGGTATCCATAAAAGCTGGCTGCAGTGAAACTCAAAACAATACGTTCTACTTTGGCGAATGGAATAAGGATGAAAAATCCTGGTCTCTGAATGATGAAAATGATGACTATGCAACGTATATCATGGATATTCGTGGCAATAGGATGGACGGATTTGATTCTACAAATGCCTATAATATATTGGCTATGAAAAAGGGTGGCCTACCGCAGGATGGCGCCTACACATCGGGAGAATTGTTGGTTTCCAAGTCCTATGACTTTCAATTTGATTGGTGGTTTGCATCTGTAATGATTGTCATCGAAAATAGGAATGTGTCCATTAATGAAAAGAAGGATACTGTTACTACCGTAAGCTATTCATATAAGTATGCAAGTTCCATGGGCATGGATTCCCTGAATGTTGTGAACACCGCTATGAGTAACTTGACTATTCCTGATTCAATCGGCAAGGTATCCCTGCAAGTGTTCCATGCGGTTCTGATGGATTCTACCAAGATTAAAGTCGAAGATAAGGATGAAGATAATCCTACGGCTTTGGTAAATGTTGGGGTTTCTCCTGCGGAAGGGAAACGTGTTGAGGTTCGTCGCCTGGATGGCTCCAGGGTGAAAAAAGGTGAAACCCTGTCGCCCGGTGTTTATTATGTGAAATATTCCAATGGGATTTGGAAGAAGGAAGGTATACGATGAATATGTTTATGAAATTTTTGATTGTCGCTCTGATTGCCTGCGGTGTAGCTTTTGCCCAGGAAAGCGTGACCTCCGCTGCAGTAGCTGAAAGTGCGGCGCCTGTTGCGGAAAATACTGTTGCTCCTGCAACAGAAACATCTTCTGTAGAATCGGAACTGAAGGCCGAAATAGCCGTTCGCGACAGCGTCATGGCTGTACAGAGTGATGCCTGCACCGCTGAAAAGGATTCCCTTAAGGCGGCTCTTGATGTAGAAAAGAATAAGAGCGCCAACTGGGAAAAAAGCTACAATACCATCAAGCAGAATAATGAACTTTGCGCCCAGGCGTTGAGTGTTTCTATTGGTGTCAACGAAAAGAAGAAGGAAACGGAAGCAGAAGAACGTCGCCGTGCTGCTATGGCCACCAGCTCCTCTTTCTTGGGTGGACTGGGCATAGGAATGCTTTTGTTCTGGTTGATTTTTGACTAGGAACTTTGAGGGACCGCTGATGAAACGTTTCTCCCTATTTCTGCTGTGTATGGTCGCCATGTTCGTGTCGGGCGCCTTTGCACGCGTGATGGAGGACTCGGTTCAGAAGCATGGTCCGCTCTTCGAACAGGTTTCGTCAATAGGTTTGAAGACTGCAGAGATTGCTGCCTATATGCCCGGAGCTCAGCGCCTGTTTGTGGTGGGAGAGGGGAATATTCTTGAAGTTGTCAAAATCGATAATCAAGGTAGGCTTGAAAAGGAATCCGAGTTTACCCTGGAGGGTGAAGGTACCAGCGTCTCGGTTTTTGGAAACTTGGTGGCAGTAAGCCTTGTGGCAAAGCCTGCCCATGCAGAAGGCTTCGTTGAAATTTTGAAACACGATGGTTCCGCCTTGAGTAAGGTTGCCGCTTACAAGGTGGGGCATCATCCTGACATGATTACCTTTACTCCCGATGGCAAGCGCTTGCTGGTGGCATGCGAAGGGGAACCTAGCGAAGATGGTAGGATTGATCCCAAGGGCAGCGTGGCAATTCTGGAACTTGGATCGTCGAAAATTTCAATTCTTGAATTTGATGACGCTACAATCGAGCCGGAATATATTTCGGTTTCAGAAGATTCCAAGTATGCCTGGGTGAGCCTGCAGGAGAATAATGCCATGGCTCGGGTAGATATTGAAGCAGCGAAAATCGATACCATCATTGACTTGGGATATGTGGATCATTCTAAGCCTGGTTTTGGCCTGGATGCCGTGAAGGATGGTCAAATCAATATCAAGAACGAGAATATGCGGGGCTTGCGCCAACCCGATGGAATCAAGGCTTTTGCTATGGATGGCAAGAACTATGTGGTTACAGCCAACGAGGGTGAAACTTTGGAAAAACCTTCGGCATGGAAATCCTTTGCAAAGGGTAATCCTTGCGAAGGCGATAAGAATTGCAAGGTGACTTATGGTTCTCGTTCCATAAGCGTTTTTGATGGAATGTCTGGTGAACTGATTTGGGATTCTGGGGACGCCTTGGAACAGGCTGCTGCTAAATTTACTCCAGAATACTTCAACTGGAATTCCAAGAAAGGCAAGAAGAAAATGGATGCCCGAAGTGACGACAAGGGCTGCGAACCGGAAAACGTGACTGTGGGTAAGATGCCTGGATATCTATACGTCTTTGTTGGTTTGGAGCGTGCCGGTGCCATTGCCATTTTTGATGTGACGAAATTAAATTCGCCGAAATTGACGCAGTACATCATGGATCCTACCCATAGAGGCCCCGAAGGAATCCTGTTCATTCCATTAGAAGATAGTCCGGTGGAAGGCTCGGCACTGCTTGTTGTGGGTTACGAATACAGCAAGACCTTGGTGGTGTACAAAGTGAATCCGTAAAATATAATCCATCAGGATATGTGTGGTGTCTGGAATTTGCGTATCGCTGCTCCACTCCGTTCCGCCTTCGGCTTCACCCGGCTTCGCGATGTACAATAGCTAAAGAACGGCCTCCGGCCATGGGTGCTTGGGGTAGCGTCCTCTCAGTTCCTTGCGCAATTCAGGATAGGTGTTTTTCCAGAATCCCGTAAGATCCCAGGTCTTTTGCATGCTGCGGAAGTTGGGCGCCAGAATGTCGTAGCGTACACGCAGCTTGTGGTCTGCAATCCAATGCTCGCCTGTGAGTGGAGCGCTTTTCCCGGAGGCGCGATCCACCTGCATAAAGTCCTCGATGCGGGCGGAAACTTCGATGAGAACTCCCTCTGCACTTTGAGTAATGAGGTTGCTGTTGGTGGTAGGCTCTGAGGCTTCAACCTGCTGGTATAAATAGCGCGCACGCTTGCCGTTGGGCAATACAAAATGCTCGGGGAAGGTCTTGTGGAGCCACGAGAGCATTCCCTTGCCGAAGTAATCTTCGACGATGGCGCGGTAGCGGTCTTCGTTAATGTCGCGCAGTAAAAAGATCCCGTTTACGAATTCGTCGAAGATCAATTCCATGTCTTCTTCATTGAATTCCGGCAGGCCGTATTCCGGATAGAACTGGGCTGCCAGACGCATCTTGATGAGAAGGGTTTGAAGTTCTTCGGTGAGGTAGCGACCGGTCCAGTTTTCTTTTTCCAGTTTTTCGCGCCAGGCGTCGACGGTAAGTTCCTTCAATGCGGCGAGAACTTTGGGGGAGGCTTCCTGAGGGAGAATTTCCTTTTCGACGGCGCCGCAGATTTCCTTGCCGATGAATCGTTCCTGGCCGTTGCGCCAGATGAGCTCGTAGCGGGCTTCATCGCTTTCGTTAACGATGAGTTCTCTAGCCACGGGGGTGTAAAGGCTTACGCGAAGTTCCGACTTGCTGCCGCCACCGGTGCGAAGCATGTTCAGGGCTAGTAGGGCGTAGGGCGGTTCCGTTGCGGGCAGACGGATGATGTTGCCGTTGTCCAGCTTATACACGCCCATGTTCTGGGTGGTGGAGGCGGTGGGGGCGGCAAGGCGATCGGGGAAGGCCTTCAATAGTTTTTTGACAACATCGAGAACTTGCTTTTTCGCGTCATCCTGGGCCCTCGTAGAGGGAATAGGATTCATGGCGAAATTTTCTTTGCGATAATCCTGCAATTGCCGCAAAGTCAAAGAAACTTCACGAGGTGCGCTCATGTTCTTTGAAAGCGAGTCCTGGGCAAGAGTCAAAAGATTCAGAGGAACCTTAGTCTTCTGCACGAATTCCGTACCGGAGTGAATCCATGCCAAGGCAGAAAGCAACAGGTCCGGCAAATCTTCTGCGGATTTTGCAGAGGCAAGAATCAAGGCTAAAGAAACATCGCCAATAGGAGATTGGATTGCCCTGAGGCCAAGTTCTGTAATAGTGCCATCGGTAATCATGCCGATGTCTTGTAAAAGCTTTGCGGCTGCGGTTTCGCGGGGTGCTGGCAGCGGGGTAGGTAAGGTCAATTGGCAAAGTTTACCGGAAGCGTCCGTCAGCGCCTTCTCCAGTGCCGCCTTTTGCAGCAGGAACTCGGACAGTTCAATCTGCGTGACTTCAGGGACAATCCCCTTGGGCATGCGGCGTTCTGCATCTTCGTTCCACAGGCGGATGGCGCACCCGTTCTGGGTTCGGCCAGAACGGCCAGAACGCTGGATCGCGTTCTGCAGCGAAATCGCTGCGGTGCGCAACACATTCACCTTTTCGCTGTCATCGTATTCGCTGATCCGTTCGACGCCGCTATCTACAACGCCGCTGACGTTAGGAACGGTGATGGACGTTTCTGCGATGTTCGTCGTAAAGATGACCCGGGGGCGTTCCGTTTCCTCAAAGATGCGATCCTGGGTTTCCCTATCCTGGCCGCCGAATAAATCCAAAAATTCCGCTACGTTATTTCCCAGAGCCTCCTCGGCTGCCGTATGGCAATGGGCGATTTCGCCTTTACCCGGCAGGAACACCAAGGTGGTTTTCCAGATGCCGTTCATGTATAGGGTTCGCAAGGCGCGGACTACCTCGGCTTCCTGAGTGTTCCCCGTAACGGGATTCTGGTGCAGAATCTGCACCGGGTAAAGCGGATGGCCCAGCTCCAGACACTTAACGTTCAGGGCTGCTTCCATTTCTTCGCGGTTCAACTTCGCCGACATCACGGCTACACGCGGCGTTTTCTTCGGTTGACCCGCATTTATCTCTAGTCTTTGTGTTGCCAGAAAATAGCTGAACAGCAGATCCATGTCCGCCTTGCGCTCGTGGTATTCGTCGAACACCACCCAGTCCGCCTCCAGCTTCCCGTGGAGCAGTTCCTGCAGAAAGTTGCCGTAAGTCTGGAACAGAATTCGTGTCGCCGCGGACTTGCAAGAGTCCTGCCTGAACTGGTAGCCGATGGTCTTGCCGCAGGGCTCGTTGTGCAGCTTGGCGGAGTACTGGGCCAGCGAAAGTGCGGCGATGCGCCTGGGTTGCAGCACCACGATTCTACCGCTGCAATGCTTGCTCAAAAACCAGGGGATAAAGAGCGACTTACCGGAGCCGGTGGGGGCTTCTACCAAAAGGTTGCGGGAGCTCTGCAGTGCGGTCTCCAGTTTTCCTTCTTCTTCGACGATGGCTAGATCTTGGTAAGTTCTCATTAAAACACCTTGGCATTAAAAAAGGCGCGACCTTCATCGCGCCATCTTTAACCTTTATCCTTAAACCTTTATGCTGCTACCTGGGGAACTTCAGCTTCTTGCCGGTTTCCAGGTCGTTGTAGGGCGGCTTGCCTTCGCGGAACTTCTGGTTGATGACCAGGTTCTCGATGCGGCGCTTGACACCGGCGTCGGTCTTGCAGAAGAAGTAGGCCACCTTGTTGGTGCCCGGTACCAGGAACATGGCCAGCTTGTACTTCTTGGAAACGGCGGTGCGGAAGAACTTCAGGTCTTCCTTCTTGGGAATCACGTAGGTGCTGCCTTCCTTGATGTCGCAGATCATGTCTGCATCGGCAAGCAGAGCCTGGGACTTCTGCTTGAGGGCTGCGAAGTTGGGCTCGGAATTTTTGCGGATGGTTTCGACGCTGAAAGCACCGCCACCTTCCTTAAGGGCCTTGCGGGCGCCACGGAATGCAAAAACACCAAGGACAATCACAACGAGTGCAATCAGGTAGGGCCAGTAGTTGGCGAGAAAGTCTAACATAAAAACCTCTAGTTCCTTTTGACGAAGCCAAAAATAGCAAAATTGCGCTGATGAATGGGGGATGGGGACGGGGAATAATCGAATTTTTGTTGGAGTAAGGAGGGATTATTTTTAAATTTGGGTAGACATAGAGGTTCCATGTTTCATTTTTTGAAAAAATCATTCCTGGTTGCAATGACCTTGCCTTGCCTTGCGGTGCTGGGCTTGGCTGTGCCCGCCATGTCCGGCGAATGTGTAGATGGAACCGTCATCGCCTCGGTGAATTTTGAGGGTCTGGTACATACAAAGTCTCGAGTGGTAGAGCGTGAATTGCTGAACCAGGTGAATAAGACTTTTTCTGCTGCATTGTTCAATGCCGAAAAATTGAAGTTGCAGGACTTGGACCTGTTCACCGAAATAGAGGCGTCTTGTGAGCCTGTGACTGGGTCTGTTGAAGGAGGCTCTGCTTTTGGAGTCGCCTTGACCTACCGTCTCAAGGAAATCTTCCGCTGGATTCCCGCCCCTGCGGGCAAGAAGACGGACCGCGACGGCCTGATGATCGGCTTAGCCCTTGCCAACCTCAACGTGCTTGGCGAGGACGTTCGTGCCGAGGTCCAGTACCGCACCGCCGTAGACCCCATATTCGACAACAACGAGTACGCTTTTTACGTGAGCTCCCCGTATCTATTCGGCTTGCCCCTGGATTGGAACTTTGAATTCCTGCGGACCAACAGCTTTGACGAACTTCGAAATTTTCAGGATGACAGCTGGCTTCTTGACCTGGACCTGGGCTACAAGGTTCGCGACTACCTTTCTCTGTTGGGAACGGCGGCTTTCCGTTATTTGAAGGCTGCCGCTGGATTGCCGGAACTGGGCCTGGGCTTCGCCTTTGACTTCCGCGACAGCAAGCTGGATACCCGCAGCGGCCTGTACTTCGAGTACATGCTGACCCATGTGGGTTACGGTGACGATCATGAAATTGACTGTTCCATTGAAGATAGGTCTTACGAAGAAGGCTGTGGTGACATGGGCGGCGAGAACTACTGGGAACTTTTGGCCGATGGACGTGCCTACTACACTCTGGGCCGATTTGTCACCGGAGCGACCGCACTGTTCCGCTACCGTCCTGGCGATGTGGAGCGCTACGACTTCTACTACCACGGCGGCGCAAACACCTTCCGCGGTCACGATGCCGATTCCGGCAGCCTTGGTGTACACGAGGCCTTGCTGACCCTGGAGGAACGCTTTGTGCTGATGGAACGCCACGGGGCAAGTCTTTGGGGGGTGAACTTCTTCTATGGCGTTCAACTCGTGGCGGGCTTGGACGGGAGCCTCTTGTGGGATAAGGGCTGCCCCAGCTGGAAAAATTACGAGGGCGCCGTGTATGGGGGACTTCATCTGGTGATTCCCGCCTTGGACCGTGTGCGTTTTGAGGTAGGGTACAGCCCCGACCGCGGCGAGCCGGTGTTCTACTTTGGTCTGTTCGACAAGACCACATCCTCTCGCTGGCGCAGCAGATGATGATAACTCACCTCGCGCCTCGCACCTGGAACCTTGCACCTCTACTCTTGACTTTCTACAAATAAATGCTAAATTTTCGTTACATATATTGAAAAAATCAAAATGCGGGCTCAAGGTGAGCTCCCTGGAGTACAAATGTCTATTAACTATCTGGATTTGCCCATTGGTCGCAAGTACCCCTACGAAGTGGATTGCGTCGTCGAAATTGGTAAGGATACCAACCTCAAGTACGAATACGACGAACGCCTCCACGTGTTCCGCCTGGACCGTTGCTTGCTCAGTTCCATGAGCTATCCCTGTACATACGGTTTCATTCCCAGCACCAAGGCCGACGATGGCGACGCCCTGGATATGCTGATTTACAGCCCGGCATCTATGATGACCGGTTCTGTATGCACCTGCCGCGTTATCGGCGCCCTGGACATGACTGACGGAGGCAAGAAGGACTACAAGGTTCTTGGCGTTCCCGTTTTCAATCCGCGCCCCATCCGCGACATCACCGACGTGGACCAGATGTTTCTGCGTATCACCAAGAACTTCTTCCAAAACTACAAGGAACTGGAAGGAAAGGATGTTCAGATTGGCGAATGGATGAACGCCGAGTTCGCTCGCGAAAAGGTGATTGTCGCCCATCGCGCCTATTTCCAGAACCAGGTGCAGATTCCCGAAACCTGCTACCAGGAACCCGAAGCCGGCGAAACCCTCCCGCCTGAAGAGTTGATTTAAGCTGAGCGTTGCAAAATCAAGCTTGCGAAATTGTTGAAAAAGGTCACGCAGTAACGCGTGACCCTTTCTGTTTTAAAACACCCTCACCTTGATCGCAAGGTTTTCGTCGGCGAAACTTTCTACGATGCGTTTCGCAGTTTGCTCCAGAAATTCCTTGGGCAGCGGCAGCACGTCGTCAATCATCGTCTGCCTGATGACAGTGTAGAGCTGCACCTCTACGAAGTTCTGCGGGCAGGACTTGTAGATTCGCTTAAGGTTCTGGATGTAGCTTTCAACTTCTTCGTCGCTGGGAGCTTCGCCTTGGAGGCTGCATTGCATAGTTTGTATGCAAATGGGACTACGCTTGATGACCTTTTCCAGATTGTTCAAAATGGTTTCGAACTTTACTGCAGAACGGTTCATCTTCTTGTACCAGGGTTCCGTTCCTGCATCTAGCTTCGCCCAGATTTCACCGTCGCTTTCCAGCAGAGATTCCAAGGCATCTTCAACGGCGTCGTTGCCCAGTCGGCTGGCATTGGTAATCAGCCGCAGCTTAAAGCTGCCAAGACCGTTGTCGCCGCTAGTCTCAGTCCCATTGGAGGAATACTTTGTCTGAAATTCCTTCTGGATTTCGCGCATCATCTTGCAGACTTCGGGGAACTCCTTGACGATGGTGGATTCACCGTCGCCAGAAAGGCAAACGTCCCTGATGATTTTCTTGTCGGCAGGGACATTTCCGAAAAATTCACAGCGGGCGAATTCTCCGCTTTCGTAAAAGGCAAGGAACTGTCGTAGCTCCCTTTCGACGCCCTTGATGTCGACTGGTACGGAGGGGTGGCCGTCCTGGGGCCCGCTTTGGCAGTAGGCGCAAGAAAAGGAACACTTGTGGTCTGGATTCAGGTTGATGCCAACGGAAAGGCCACCGGCGCGGCGGCTGATGACGGGGTAGACCCAGGTGTTGTCCTTCCACATGCGGGAGTGATCGCTCCACGCTGCAACCAGTGCTTTTTCTTGTTCTGTCATGGCTCAAATATAAAACTTTTCTAAATTGCGGATATGGTTACAGGAAAATATTTTCGTGGGCTGTTAGTGGCCTTGGTTTGCGCCGCTTCGGCCTTTGCCGATGCCATTACTCCTGCGGCGCTTTCTGCCGGTGGAGCTGCAACGCGAGACCTTCAGCTTGGCGAAATCAGCGAAGTTCTGCGCGCCGGTCGCGGTGGCTACCTTGATGTGGGTTTTTACTACACCCCCTTTCAAGATCAGATTCCCTTGAAGAGCGAATATGGTGAACACCAGGGCTTTGCCTTTAGGCATCACCTGAATGCCTTTGGTACAGGGCAAATCGGCAACAGTCTGCACCTGGGTTTGTTGATGTGGTTTGAACGCTCGGGCTGGGACGGCGAAGACTTCTTCTTTATGCCGCAGTATAACGACTTCTCGTTACAGCGTTCCACTACAACCTGGGGCTTGGTCCTGACCGATACCCAAAAGAACTTGACCTTTGCCGCGGGTATGCAGCACTCCAATGTGGAGCATGTGGGCAAGGTTTACGAAGATGAATCGGATTCCTTGGCTTATTATTGGGCCCATCTGAGGTGGGGGAAGTTGAGCGCCCAGGGGAGCTTTTACAAGGCCGACTGGCGTAGCCTAAGGGCGTCCCTGGATTTGGAAAGTCGCTCCATTTTTGGTGGCAGGGCCTCTGGCTGGCAAACCTACCTGCCCAATGTGGAAGTGGGCCTGTACAACGGAGACGATGACGACTCCCTGAGAATCACCTGGGAGCAGAATCTTTTTGCCCAGCGCCTGTACGGCGAGGTGTCCCTGGACCTTCCGGATGGAGGATTCCATTCCGCCGCCTTGAAGTATTACCCCGACCCCTCCAGGATGATTGGCTTTGAGGCCACCTGCCTTCGCCGCCGTGAACGTGGCGGTTCCGACGACTTGCTGTGGGGCGGTGCTGTCGATCTTCTCTTCTTGCGAGTGGCTTACAATGCAGCCTACGATTACGAGCATTTCTTTGGAACCAAGGGAACGTTCCTCGCCGAAATCAAGTTTAGCTTGTCTTCTTTGAATGGCTTCCTCTTTGGTCGTGGCGCCCCGGCCGCAGCCCCTCTGGAAACCAACGTGACCACGGTGAAAAACAAGAACCTGCCCCCCGAAAAGGATCACTCGATCCAGTTGAACAATCCTACGGGTAACGAGGGCAAGGTAATCGAGGCCAAGGGCATCCGTTACGAAAAGTCCGGTTCTGCAAAGGGAGGTAAGTAAAGATGAAAAAGTCCATTTTACGCACCTTCGCAGGTCTTGTGGTTTTGCTAGGCCTCTGCGCCTCCTTGACCGGGTGCCTTAGCCACTGGTTTATTGAAACGACGTCCCGTCTCCAGGTTGAAAATGCCACGGAGGATTGCTCTTTGGTGGGTGTCGATGTTCTTTCCGAAGATAGCGTCACCTTCAGGTCCTGGATTTCGGAAACCTTGCTGCCTGGGGAACGTAGCCACGTCGTAGAGGAAGACTGGGTTGGAGAGTTCACGATCCAGGTGAAATACACTAAATCCGCAGATGGTTCCGGAGAAATCCTAAAGGATATCCTTAAAATGGAGCTGGAAGGCGGCAGCCTTTACCTAGTGGTGGAGTCCGACGGGGATTCCCTGAGCTACAGATTCCGGTAATGTTCCACAAAAAACTATCTTGTTCCTACAGTGCAGATAACTAAGTTAAAGATTTTTGGATTTAAGTCCTTTGCCCAGAGGACCGAAGTGAATTTCCCTACCAAGGGCCTTACGGCTGTGGTGGGTCCTAACGGTTGCGGTAAGTCCAACATTACCGACGCTATCCGTTGGGTGCTTGGTGAACAGAAAGCCGCAGCACTTCGCATGGGCAAGATGCAGGATGTGATTTTCAGCGGTACCGAAGAACGTGCCGCCATGAGCCTTGCCGAAGTCTCCATCGTCATCGACAACAGCGATGGAACCTTGAACTCCGAGTATTCCGAAGTGATCGTGACTCGCCGCGTCCATCGTGACGGTTCTGGTGAATACCTGATCAACAACCAGGAATGCCGCCTTCGCGACGTTCATGCGTTGCTATTTGACTCCGGCCTCGGTTCCAGTACCTACTCCCAGATGAACGCCGATATGATCAAGGCCGTTCTTTCTGACAAGGCCGACGATCGCCGCATCCTTTTCGAGGAAGCCGCCGGCGTGAGCAAGTACAAGCAGCAGCGTAAGGAGACACGCCGCCAGCTGGAACGCGTGCAGATGGACATGGAACGCGTAGAGGATAACCTCCGCAGTGTTCGCCGCTCCGTTCGCATGTACGAAACCCAGGCCGAAAAGGTCAACGAGTACAAGCGCCTAAGCAAGCGCCTCCGCGAACTGGACCTCTCCGTAAGCATCGACAAGTTCGAAGACATGCGCGAAGGCATTTCCACCTTGGAAACCACCTCCAAGCGCATGAATCACGAGGTGGAGTCCTCCAAGACCAAGGCTACCGAACTTCAGGCCAAAATCGAAGAAAAGAAACTTTTAATCAGCGAAGATGAAAACGCCTACCGCGACCTGGAACGCGAGGTCCAGAAGGCGACCATCGAGCTCAACGACTTGAACAACAGCCTCGGCCGTATCCGCGATACCATTTCCGCCTTGGAAGCCGCCAACGAGAAGGCCCAGGAAGAAATCAACCGCAGCCAGGACAAGGTCCGCGAACTGTCCGACGAACAGGCTCGCCTCGAAGAAGAAAATGCGGTGCTGGGCTCCGATAGCGATGTTGACGAAATGAACGCTCTGTTGGAGCGTGAACGTGAAATTTTGCAGGTCATGCGCGACAAGGTGGATGACCTTCGCAGCCAGTCCAGGGAACTGGCCAACGAGCGCTTGCAGGCAACGAACCGCGCCAACTCCTTGCGTGGCCGCTTCGAACGAATGGACGCCGAATCTGCCATGCTCCAGGGCAACCTGGAAAAGTGGAATGCCGAAATCGCTGCGGTCCAGGCCCAGAAGGCTGATGCGGAATCCGCCATACGCGATATTCAGAACGGCTTGGAGGAAGCCAACGCCGAGATCGAGCGCCTTGCGGAGCAGAAGACCACCCGCGAGGAGCGCCTGGAAAATGATCGCGCCGAGTTGCAAGATCAGCAGAAGAAGCTGCAGGACCTGGGCAACGAGGAAACCCGCCTGCAGTCCCGTATCGACGTGTTGCAGAGTGTGGTGAACGACGGTACTGATGCCAGCCGCTGGCTCATGGAGAACAAGGCCGAGCTTATCGGCGGTCTGCTTTCCGAACGCATCGAGGCTGCCCCTGAGTATGCAGCCCAGGTGGAAGCCGCCCTAGGCGACTTGATGGATGCTGTGATTGTTTCCAACGACTCCAATGCGGTAAACATAGTGGACTCCATGAAGGGCTACAATGTGGGCAAGGCTCTGCTTGCCTTGACTGGCGACGTGGCCCCCGCATACCAGGGCGTTGTAGATGGTGCCGGTGTAATTGGCTGCCTGAATCAGTTTGTTAAGGCCGACGACGAAATAGCTCCCTGGCTCTCGGGAATTCTTTCTCGTTACTTTGCCGTGGATTCCCTGCAGACGGCCCTTGTCTTTGCCAGGAACATGCGCGACCAGGATCTTTGCTTTGTGGCACCCGATGCCATCGTCCGTACCAGCGGCCTGGTCAGCAGTGGTGCCGCTACCTCTGGCGCCCTCTCTCGCAAGAACGAAATCGCCGAGGCCACGAAGCTCCTGGAAGATGTCCAGGCCGAAAAGAGTCAGCTTGAAGACGAGGTGGCTCGCTTGCAGGACATGGTGGACGAGGACAACAGCATGCTGGAATCCCTGGCCGAAGAACTACGCGAAAAGCAGGACATGCTTCGCGGCGGTACTGCAGGCATCTCCATCCAGCAGAATACCATCAACGGTTGTGACCGTCGCCTGAATCAGCTGGAGTCAGAAGTCCGCAATGCCGAGGCCAAGATCAAGGCCGCCGAAGAAACCAAGAACAGCGATGCCGAACTGGCCGAGGCACAGGCTGCCGTCGAACGGGTTGAAAATGATTACTCCCGCGTCAACGACGAGCTGAACGAGCAAGACACCATGTTCCGCGAAAAGGAAGAGGAAGTCCGCGATCTGGAACGTGCCGCCCAGGACAAGAACGCCAAGCTGGCCCAGAATACCAGCCGCCTTCGCAGCATCGCAGAGCAGATCGAATTCCACGAGAATTCCATCCGCACCCGCACCGGAGAAATGGAAAAGAACGGTGTCGCCATCGAAAAGAACGAGGGTGAAAGTAATTCCTTTGCAGACCAGGTGCAGTCCAAGGATTCCGCCTTGCGCGCCGTAGAAGAACAGCGCGACTTGGCTCGCGAAAAGTATGAGCTTGTCTCCGGTGACTTGGAAGACTGGCGCAGCGAAGTCAACTCCCTTCGCGACGATATGATCGAGAAGATGAAGGAGTTGAACGAAGTTGGCCGCCGTCAGGAAGCGTTGCAGGCAAACCTGGATCGCCTTGTGGAGCGCGTCACCAACGAGTACTCCGTGGACCTAGCCAACGCCGATGATGTGGAGCGCGTCGAGTACAGCCAACCCGAGGCCGATCGTGAAGTTCGCGAACTCCGCGGCAAGATCAAGGAACTGGGCCCCATCAACGTGAACGTGATGGAAGACTACGAAGACGAAAAGAAACGTCTTGAAGAAGTGGAAAAACAGTTCGACGATCTGGACCGCGCCCGAGCCTCTCTGGACCGCACCATCACTAAGCTGGACGACATCGCCCGCACCCGTTACCTGGAAACATTCAATCGAATCCAGAAGAACTTCCAGTTCGTGTTCAGCAAGCTGTTCCTCAATGGCGAAACCAAGATGAGCCTTGTGGAAAAGCTGGATGAAATGGGTAAGCCCATGGACATTCTGGACGCAGACATCGAAATCAACGTGCGACCCACCGGCAAGAAGATGCGCGGCATCAAGGCCCTTTCGGGTGGTGAACATGCGCTGACCGCAACGGCGTTGCTCTTTGCCATCTACATGGAAAAGCCGTCGCCTTACTGCGTGCTGGACGAAGTGGATGGTCCGCTTGACGATGCTAACGTGGGTCGCTTCATGGCGCTGCTCCGCGAATTCAGCAAGCAGACCCTGTTCATCGTGGTGACCCATAACAAGCGTACTATGGCTGAAGCCGACATGCTCTACGGTGTGACCCAGGAAATCAAGGGTATCTCCCGTATCGCAAGCGTTCAGTTGGCCGATGCAACCAAGTTTGCAATTTAAGGGGGTCGTCTACGGCGTTCTAGCCGCGGTCTGTTACGGCACAAATCCTCTGGGTGCCCTCCACCTATATCAGGTGGGACTCTCACCGGAGGCGGTCTTAATCTACCGCTTCAGCCTGGCCACGCTTTTTCTCGCAGGCCTCATGCTCATCAATCGGCAGACCTTTAGGGTAAGCCGCCGAGAGCTGTGCACACTCGCCATCCTCGGATTTCTATTCGCCGTTTGCGCCTATGCGCTCTTCGCCTCGTTTTTGTACATGGACGCGGGGCTTGCCTCTACGCTCCTCTTCCTATATCCCTTGGAGGTGGCGCTTATCATGGGCGTATTCTTCAAGGAAAAGCTGAACAAGGCAACGGCGCTCTCCATCCTCATTTCCCTGGTGGGAATCGCGCTCCTGTACAAGGGCGGCGAAGGTGGCGTAAGCCTCAGCACCATGGGACTTCTGCTGGTGTTCATCTCGTCGCTGGGGTATGCCGTCTACATCGTGGTGGTGAACCGCGCCAATCTGCAGATGAACTCGGTAAAACTTACCTTCTACGCCATGCTATTCTGCTTGCTTTGTATACTCGGATTCGCCGGTGCCTTTGGAAGCGGACTTCCGCCCCTGTTGCCGACCCCGGCATCCTGGGGCTGGGCCTTGATGCTAGGCTTTGTGCCCACGGTACTTTCGCTAGTGTTCATGGCCAAGGCGGTAAAAATCGTAGGCTCTACGCCCACCGCCATTATGGGTGCCCTGGAGCCTCTGACCGCCGTAACCATAGGTGTGATGGTCTTTGGTGAAGTTCTGACCATGCGCCTAATTGTTGGAATCGTCCTGATTTTAGGAGCGGTGACGCTGATTGCCGTAAGAAAGAAGTAGACTTAGACGATGGTTAACGGTCGTGTGGCTTAGTTCACGAGCAAACTTTCGCTAAGCCATTCCTGAGTTGGAATAGTACACAATGCCGTCCAACCTTGTCATAAAGTTCTTCGTTAATGCCCATGGTGATGCCCCAAAAATGCCGCTGGTCAATGGGATATTCTCAGGATTGGTAGAACTCAAGGGCGTCCCCGTCAATAACGCGGGCCTTGTGTTCCTTTGCGATGGAATCCATCTGCAACAGGATTTCCTTTCAAAACCTGTTCAAGGACATTCACTTTTGACTTGCTCAACCTTTGCTTTTTGTATTGATTGGAATTCTCTATATTAAACGCGTTGTATTATATGCGAAAAAAGATACGCCCCGCGAGGTGCGGAGCGTTCCCAAAGCCTTGTTTAGGGCAACTACTAGCGAGAGTAGTATTCCACAACGAGCTGTTCTTCAAGCTGAACGGGGATCTGGTCGCGGAGCGGGAGCTTCACGAGAGAGCCTTCCATCTTGGTAGCGTCGACGGTCAGGTATTCCGGAGCCGGATTTGCGTTAGCAATGGCTTCCTTGATCTGAACGTGTTCCTTA
>JAZLKH010000092.1:0-18747 GCA_045597545.1 Fibrobacter sp. | reverse complement strand
AACAAGGGTAACATCGGCCTGGTTGAAACCGGAGACGTTATCGAAATCGATATTCCGGACCGCACCATCAACGTGCAGCTCACCGACGACGAACTGGCAGCACGCCGCGCCGCCATGGAAGCCCGTGGCGAAAAGGCATGGAAGCCGGTTTCCCGCGACCGCGTAGTCTCCAAGGCTCTGCAGGCTTACGCCGCCATGGCAACAAGCGCAGACAAGGGCGCAGTCCGCGACCTGTCTCTCATCGGCGTCAAGTAATCGTAAGGCGAATGCTGCAAAAACATGCTTGCATGTTTTTATAGCTGAGCCGCAGATTACTGCGCTCGCAGAGCGCCAGTAAGCCATGCGCTAACGTTCAAAATGAGAGCTAAAAGACGACCGGTATAAACCGGTCGTTTTTGCGAGAGCGAGAACCATTCGTAGGTTCTTTTATGCAAAAGGACCGAGCGGTCTTATTAGTGAGCCGTAGGCGACTCGTATAAACGAGTCGTCGATGGCAGAGGTGGCGAGGGTTTGCTATCAATACCAGCAGTCGAGCCACCGGTCTATGTGGGGCGCAGTACGCGATCTGAGCCTCATTCACGAGATCGTTTTTTAACCGGCAAAGTCATCATTTTGCCAAAATAGTGCACCAAATTGGTTTATCAAGACTATTTAGTACATCAAAAATTACTTTATTCAAAAACAAAATTCAATTTTTTCAAATTGTTGAAATTTTCTGTTGTACCAAAACCCACATACAGACAAATCTGGTACAACACAGCTCGCAAAAACAACGAAAAAAAAAGCTTGTTTTTGTTAGCTTATTCAAAATTTAGTGTACCCAACACCCTAAATCCAGTGTTTTGGTACACTATTTGCTTATTTATTCCCGTTCCCCGACCATTTGATCGCCAATTACGCATGCGCAAGCGCAGGCCCCGGAACCTGTTATGACTCTAGCGCGAGCGTTCGACGTTTTTTGCTTTCTTATTTTCATAGAGCTTGGCGTCAGCCCTAGCAAAGAAGTCCGGGATATTGTCCCCTTCCTTACTGGTGGCAAAACCCACGCTTATTCGCAGCGGATACCTAAGCCCATTCCCTTCCTTGGCCACGGCATCCTGAATCACGACAGCCAATTCCTGGGCGGCCTCGTCATTTTCCAACTCAACAATCACATTGAATTCATCGCCGCCAAAGCGCGAGATAAAGCAGCCGCGAGGGCCGCAAGACTTCTTCAGGGCCATGGACACCGCACACAAAGCCTTGTCACCTTCCACATGACCAAAGGTGTCGTTGATTTGCTTGAACTTGTCCATGTCCATTACGAACAGGTACAGTTTCTTACCTTCGGCAAGAGTTCCATTCAGCTTGTGTTTCAAAAAATGATTCAGCTGGTTTCTATTGTTCAAGCGGGTCAGCGGATCTACAGAAATCAACTTGGACTGGATTGTCGTATAAGCAAGCAAAACCGCTATCACAATGGCGGGACTCGTGGCGGGAATTCCCGGATAAACATTCTGAATGGCAGCTCCAATCAGCGGAAACACTCCAAAGGATGCCAGCGACCAGTACATGTACCGGTCTGCATAGTATCGCTTAAGCAAGGCCCTGCGGGCGGGCATGGCGATGCACAGGAAAATGTAAAAGTCACAGCACAGCACAAAGATAAAATGTAACGAGCCTCGGGCAAAATGATTCGAGTCATCGATCGTATAAATGCTCCCCGTCCAAAAAGACAGAAGGCTCAAAGCCACGCTTACCAGCATGGGGAGTCCCAGGACAAACAGCTTCGGGAACTGGTTCCAGAACTTCAGCTCCATCATGAATCCCGAAAAGCGGACCCAGTTGAAGGCAGCGATAACAGAAACCACAAAATAGGCAATGTTAAAAAAATGGTTCAGGATGAGGGCGTACACAGAAGGATGCCCTTCCACCGCATAGGAGGCACACTCAAAAATCACAGAAAGCATCACCTGCAGCAACACCACAGAGAACATGTTCTGCTGTTGAATCAAGCTGCCACCGTTACGCACCTTGTACAGGATATACATGAGGACGCAAATGCTAAACACCATTATTTCGGCAAGAAGAATCATGATCGCTCCTGCACCTTCTTTTCGCGCTTAACCTTGTACAAATCCTTATCGGCACGATTAAACAAGTCGGGAATGTTGTCGTCAAGCATTTTGCGTTCGGCGATACCGATGCTGACCGTCAACGGATAACGAGTGCTCTTGGAGCTCTTCTCTAAAAAGAGGTTCATCTCGAGTCTTAGGGCTTCGGCATCATTAAAGCTAGGCACCTCTGCAATCACCACAAACTCATCACCGCCGAAGCGGGCCAAGAAATGTCCCTTGGGGCCAAAAACCTTCTTGATAGCATCGGCGATAAGCAGCAAGGCTCGATCGCCCTCCACGTGGCCGTAGGTATCGTTGATATACTTGAAGTTATCCACGTCCATCATGAAAAGGAACAAATTCCTGGAATCGTTGTAGACGTTCATCTTCTTGTCCAGGAACTGGGTTAGCTGGTTGCGGTTATTCAGGCGCGTCAAGGCATCCACAGAAATCAGCCGATTCTGACTGCCCAGGAACGCCACCATCAGGGCAAAGGTACTGCAAATGCAGAAGAAGGAACTTCCCGGAATCAGCAACTGGAACACCTGGCCTACGCAAGGTACCGTACCAAGGACGATAATGACATTCAGCTTTTCCTTCATGGCAAAGTTCTTCTTCAGAACTCGTCGACGAAGAGAAGAAATCAGCAGATACGCCAAGTAGATAAACACCACAACCACCTGCAGGAACAGCAGCGGTCCACGGTGATAATGATTTTCCGCATCTATGTAGAACACCAGCCCCGTCCAAACGGAGCTCACACTCAACACCGCAAGAATCAACATGGGTATCGAATAAATCCATTTCCACACGGTGGGAACGACGCCGTCGGGCCGTTCCAGGCTAACCGCATAAGTCACCCAGAGAAAGCACAACACGCCAACCTGGGCAAAGTAGCCCGCATTCACCAGGGAGTTCACCACCTCGGCCCCCTCAAAGGACGCCCCGTCCATCAAGTTCCACACCACATCCAGCAGGTATACCAGCATGGCATGGTAACTCAAGTTGGAAAGTTTCTGCCCTTCGACATCAACGACAACACCCCACTTCGTCCTGACGACGAGAATCGCCAGAACCAAGATGCAAAGGACGTTGACTTCGATGTACAAGTGGGAGAACATGGACTATCCTCTAGGCATTAGACATCACCTACGTCACCTGTGGCAACAAAGTTGCGAACCGCCCTAGTGATTCGCATGCTGCAGAAGTTGGGGCCGCACATGGAGCAGAAATGGCTGGACTTTGCCTGGCTACCAGGGAGAGTCTTGTCGTGGAATTCCATGGCCTTTTCAGGATCCAGGCTCAGGGCGAACTGGTCGTTCCAGCGGAAGTCGAAACGGGCTCGGCTAAGAGCATCGTCGCGGAACTGGGCGGCAAAATGGCCCTTGGCCAGGTCTGCAGCGTGGGCAGCCAGCTTGTAGGTCACCACGCCGGCACGGACGTCATCGCGGTCCGGCAAGCCCAGGTGTTCCTTGGGAGTCACATAGCAAAGCATGGCGGTACCGTACCAGCCGATCTGTGCAGCACCGATGGCAGAGGTAATGTGGTCGTAACCGGGAGCAATGTCGGTGGTGAGAGGTCCAAGAGTGTAGAAGGGAGCGCCGTGGCACTTTTCCAGCTGGCGGGCCATGTTGTCCTGAATCTTGTGCATGGGCACGTGACCCGGACCTTCAATAATCACCTGAACGCCGTATTCCCAGGCAATCTTTGTCAGTTCGCCCAGGGTGTCCAGTTCACCGAACTGGGCTTCGTCATTGGCGTCAGCCAAGGAGCCCGGACGAAGTCCGTCACCCAGGGAGACTGCAACGTCGTACTGAGCGAGAATTTCGCAGATTTCGCGGAAGTGGGTGTACAGGAAGTTCTGCTGCTTGTGGCGCATCTGCCACAGAGCGAGAATGGAGCCGCCGCGGCTTACAATGCCTGTGGTACGCTTGGCGCACATGGGAATGTGTTCCAGCAAAAGGCCCGCGTGGATGGTGAAGTAGTCCACACCCTGTTCAGCCTGTTCAATCAAGGTGTCGCGGTAAAGTTCCCAGGTCAGTTCCTCGGCCTTGCCGTTGACCTTTTCAAGAGCCTGATAGATAGGCACAGTTCCGATAGGTACGGGGCTGTTACGGATGATCCATTCGCGGGTTTCGTGAATGTGCTTGCCGGTAGAAAGATCCATGACGGTATCTGCGCCCCAGCGTACGGACCAGGCCATCTTTTCCACTTCTTCTTCGATGGAAGAGGTGATGGCGGAATTACCGATGTTGCTGTTGGTCTTCACCAGGAAGTTGGTGCCGATGATCATGGGTTCACATTCCGGGTGGTTGATGTTACCCGGCAAAATGGCACGGCCGGCAGCGATTTCATCGCGGACGAATTCCGGAGTAATGGGCTTGCCGTTGACATTGACCTTACCTGCGGCCGCCAGTTCATCGATTCGCTGGTTTTCGCGGATGGCCACGTATTCCATTTCCCTGGTGATAATGCCCTTGCGGGCGTAATCCAGCTGGGTCAGGTGAGCACCGGCCTTGGCACGCATAGGATGATGAACTGCATTAAAGCGCAAGTGGTCCAGTTCGTGATTTTCACGACGGGCGCGTCCATAAGCCGAAGTCATGTCGTCCAGCTGTTCGGCGTCGCCGCGTTCGGCAATCCAGCTTTCGCGGAAACGTTCAATGCCCTTGGTCACGTCCAAGGTTGCATTTTCATCGCTATAAGGTCCACTGGTGTCATAAACGGGCACCACCGGAGTTTCAGGATCTTCCGTCAGGATTTCGCGCATGCCTACGCGGATATCAGGGTAAATCTTACCCGGAACATAAACCTTCCGGGAATTCATAAAAGGCTTCTTCAAAGAATTCTTAGACAAAGAATCCATATCTATTCCTCGCTATTCCTTTGACCAAATTACTGGTTCAAGTTCTAGGGGTTTGTTCTCAGCCACCGTCATTCAACGGACAGCACCCCCAAGCTTTCGTTCGGAATATAGCAAAATGCATTAATCATTCTCCCAAAGAATACGCCGCCAAGGTCCACAACTCGCCAAATTTTGGTTGAATTTTTATGTGACGTTCCGCACAGTTTCTTTTTTTTGTGAATATGTGGGCTGACGAAGCCCCATTTTTTTGATATATTGGCCCTCGCAGACGTTGAACAAAGTAGCGACAACTTGTCAACGTTAGAATTTGGCAAGGGGAGTGTCGGTTTATAACAACCTCCTAACCTCCCGACACACCCCTTGTCTCTTTTTCGAGAGAGAAGTCCCGATGGCTCTTTTTTTGTGGGTCATCGGGATTTTCGTTTTTAAGGGGTTTATCGGAAAGAAAACTTAAAAATGGTCTTGGTTACTTTCCTACAACTTTTATATCTTTAAGTCATGACTAAGATTTTCAACTACCTCAAGGATTATTTGAAGTCCCTGAACTGGATTGTCCTTCTGGGCATCGCCATTTTCTGCATCGCCCTTGCCGTAATCAACAACATCCGCGTAGACGACGCCAAATCCGTAGAATGGATTGGCAGCCAGGACGTTCTCGCCAAGCCCGCGGAGGTTCTGTAATGCAGAAGAAAACCCTCATCTCCGCAGCCCTTTTGCTGGTGGCCTCTATCCTTGTGGCCATAGGCGTCGCTGAAATTTCATTCCCCGAGTCCTTCCTCACCTTTACGGACCAGGATTGGCTCATAGACATGTGGCCCAAGGCTTACCGCTACAACATCCACGTGGGCCTGGGCGCCATCATCATCGCCTGCGGTCTGATTGTCCCCGCCTACAAGCTGCAGAAGGATTTTGCCATCCGAGCCCTAGAGACCCTCTGCCGAGTCGGCATCGGAGGCATGTTTATATTCGCAAGTATCTTTAAGATTCAGGACCCGCACCAGTTTGCCACCCTGGTGGCCCAGTACCAGTTCTTCTCGGCTCTGCACCTGGATTTCGCAAACAACTTCTTTGCCCTAGTCTATCCGCAATTCGAACTGTGGTTTGGCCTGGCCATGATCTTTACACCCTTCGTAAAGGAATCCGCCTTCGCCATCTTCTGGATGTTCGTAAGCTTTATCATCGCGCTGGCCTGGGCCCTTTGGAATGACCTGGGCATCACCTGCGGCTGCTTTGAACTGGAAGGCGCACAGGACAAGGCCGAGGCCTGGACGAGCCTTATCCGCGACCTGGTGCTGATATGGCCCACCCTGTGGCTCGCCCTTCGCAAGAACAAGAGCCTCATCGGCGTGTGGAAGAAGTAGCCAGCGCAACGAGCGGATCAAGGCCGCGCGGTGAATCAAGAAAGCGCGGCGAGAACGCGGCTGGAGAATTGCTCCATGGAGCAGCGGTTCAGAAGTTCCTGAGCCGTTTTTTCGTTGACCACATTTTCGCCGGCAACGACACGGTCCACGACTTTGGCGTAGGCCTGCGCATCGGTGGGCGGATCAATCAGTGGGCAGACGCCCTCCAGGTTCTCCTTTACGGCGGAGGTGGCGGCACACAGCGCAGGAGTTCCGCAGGCAATGGCTTCAATCGGCGGCAAGCCGAAGCCCTCTAAAAGCGATGGGTAGACCATCAAATCGGCGTGGCGATAAAATTCGCGGAGTTCCGCCGCGGTAAAGCGTTCGAAGTGAAAGACGTTGTACAGCTTGTTTGCGTTGATGGTCTGTGTGATACGCTCCGAGACTTTGCCTACGCGGACAAAGGCCACATCGGGGCGAAGGCGGGCCAGTTCCAGGTAGGTGTCGATGTTCTTTCGCGGTTCGTCGAGGCTTACGTTAAGGCACATACCGTAGAAGTTTCGCATACCGTGCTTACGGCGAAATGCCTTGCGGTCCTCGGCGGTTACGGGAACCTCGGGTTTGCAGAAAAGGGCGCTGTCTATGGGGCAGCCGATAACGGCTCCAGGTGCATCGGACATTCTCGGGCCGAAATGGGCTGCGGCTTCTCCGCGAGTCCAGGCGGAATTGTAGACAAACGAATCGGCCTTGACACAGTCGCCGATGTAGAACAAGTTCAGTAGCTTAAACTTGAGGCTACCCTTGTACAAAGTTTCTGCAAAGGTATCGTGGACAAACATCACCGTCTTCGCATGGGCATTGACCTTACGTACAGCAGAACTTGCCACGGGAACCAGGAAACCAAGCTCCGGGCGGATAAAGAAAACCACGTCGGGCCGCACCTGGGCAATGGTCTTTTTCAGAGGTCCCCTAAAGCTCACAAATCCCGTATAAAGGGACTTGGCCCACACCTCGTGAGAATGAAATTCCACGCCGGAATCCTGGGCGGGAGTGGAGCCCTGCGGAAAGAACTTAGGCGTCTTGAGCCAAAGAACATGGACTTCGTACTCAGAGGCTACGGCCTTGGCCAAGTTCAAGGTCAGGCGTCCAAAACTGGTGCATTCGTTCTTGTCGCAAATGAATAAAATTTTCTTTGTCATCGGGAACCTTCAATCTCTAACGAGATATAACCGCAAAATAAAAAAAAGCGAGGCCACCAGCGGAACCGATCTTGCTATATTCTCCCTATGGCGAAAATTTGCATCGTTCTTGCAACTTACAACGGCTCCCGGTATCTCTCACAGATGCTGGATTCCCTTGTGGCGCAAAATCGCCCTGCCGACCTGATTATCGCCGTGGACGACGGTTCCAAGGACGAAACCCCCCGAATTTTGCAGTACTACAGCGACAAGCTCCCCCTACATATAGAAGTTCACCAGGTGAACCAGGGGCATAGAGCGGCTTTTTCGAGAGCTCTGGAACTGGCACGTAAAAAAGTTTCTGCCGAAGACTACATCGCCCTAGCCGACCAGGACGACGTGTGGCTACCCCAAAAGCTGGAAACCTTGGAAAGGGAGCTCGATGCAAACGCCTCCCCCGCTCTAGTCTTTGGCGACGCCCAGGTAATCGACGGAGAAGGCAAGGTTACCGCGGAATCCTGGCGAAAGGTGAACCAGCTGCAGGACCACCTGAGCACCGACGCCTTGCTCACGGGATTCACCAATGTCACCGGCTGCATGGTGATGTTCAAGGCATCCATCATCGACCAGATTTTGCCCATACCCGTAGGAGTTCCCGTTCACGACCAGTGGATAACCCTTTGCGCCTCGGTCCTTGGCGGCTACAAGGCTATCGACACGCCGGTGATCCAATACCGCATTCACGGGAACAACACCATCGGCATGGGCCACAGCCATACATGGACCGGCAACCTGAAGTTGAACCTGGAATGGGCAAGGGCCGTAGAGGGCAGCAGCCTGTTCCACCTGCTGGGCGACGATTCCCAAAGATTCCTGAAGAATTACATCGGCTACGTCGGGGCGCGCCTTGACCAGTGGATTTTACCCAGCTACCTTTTCTGGGCCGCAAAAAACTGCAAAGCACTGTACCCACACATCAAGCACTCCTATCGATTCATTCCCCGCTTTCTGTTCAGCATCGTCGGCGCCAAGTTCGCCACCAAGTTTTTGGGTAAGAAATGAGCCGCTGTTGCGCAGTCCTCGTCAACTTCAAGAACGTCGAAAAGACTATCGGATGTGCAAAGTCCCTGCTGAAGGGGACTGTGGTGCCGGACTGCATCTACATCGTAGATAACGCCACCAGCAAGGAAAACCAGAAGCAGTTTACAGATTTCGTAGCGGCTCTTGACGTGGCCGATGGTGACAAGGTGAAGTTCATCTTCAACAAGAAGAACCTGGGATTTGCAGCCGGTTGCAACCAGGGAATCAAGGCGAACGCTTTGGGTGAAGGTAGCGCGGACTTCGTCTGGTTGCTGAACAACGACACCATCGCCGATGAGCGCGCCCTGGAGGAGCTTCTGAAAAAGGCGCAGGAAACAGGTGCGGCCATCACCGGTTCAAAGATACTGGATGCAGGTGGCAAATATTCTGGCGGTGTGGGCAGAGTCCACCCCTTCTTCGCCTCGGTTTCCCGCGTGCCGGAGCCCGCCGACAACGACAGCGAGGACTGCGACGCAAGTGTAGACTTCAGCTACGTGGAAGGCTCATCCATGCTGATTTCAGCAAGGTGCTTCGAGACCATCGGACTCTTGCCCGAAGACTACTTCCTGTACTTCGAAGAATGCGACTACTGCTTTAGGGCGAAGGCGGCAGGCCTTACGCTAGCCTGGGCCACCCAAAGCTTGATCTTCCACGACATCGGATCTTCTACGGGCAGCGAACTGGGAAAAGGCGGGGTGCCCTACTTTATTGACTGCCTCATGATCCGCAACCGCATCCACTTCGCCAGGAGAAACGGATTTCCTTTGCTGGGCATCCGAATTGGCTTGCTGATTTCCCTGGGACTTCGATTTAAGCGAATGCAGTGGAACCGCATCCTCAAGATTCTGGGCATCACCCTATCCCAGAAATCCTTTAAAAGTTTCATCCTTAAAAATGGCGGGTACATCGAATGAATTCGGCCAAGACTTTAACCGCCCTGATCTGCGCCATTGCAAGCGCATGCTTTGCGGGAATCACCTTCGAGGATTCCACCCATAGGCATCAGGTGAACATAAGAGCGCAACTGGTGGACTCCGTTGCCATTACAAATCTGGCTACGGCCCCCACCCATTACGACAACTCCATGTCGGTGCGACTCTTTTTGGATGGACACTTCACCGAGGCGTTCAATTTCGCCGCCCGCGTAAAGGTCAGCACCGATTACACCAACCGCGACATCGCCGACCATTTCTACAATCCGGACGAAGGCCTCCCCTACAACAAGCAGAGCGACACGAAGCGTACCTGGGACTTGTTCTCCGCCAATGTTTCTTACGAGTTAGACGCATTCAAACTGCAGGCAGGTTTCGACTACATCCAATGGGGTCCCGCCCGCCGCAACCACGTGATTCTTCGCGGCGAGCAGAGCAACTACCGCCCCTGGCAGGATTCCTCCAGCCGCATTCTCGACGCTGCACCTACGCCCTATTTTGGCTACCAGTTCGAGATTGGCCCTGTAGTTTATACACAATACGCCATGGAGCTCTTCGAACGGAAGGGCTACGGCAAGTACCTCCACGCACACCGCCTGGACTTGAAGCTACCTGCAAAAATCACCCTAGGACTTTCCGAGACTTCCCTCTACGGTAGCACCACCGAGGATACACCGAATCCTAACGCCGATGCTGACAGCTGCGGTCGCGACTTTGAATGGGGTTACGTCATCCCCTTCATTCCCTACGTTTTCGAGGAACATTTGCTGGGCGACCAGGACAACATTTCTCTCGCCTTTGACCTCAGCATAAAGACAATTCCCCACTGGGAATTCTACGGCGAGCTCCTGTGGGACGATATGAAATCCCCTACCAGCATGTTCGACGATAGTTGGTGGGGCAACAAGTGGGCCGCCTCCATTGGAGTCGCCCGTGATAGCCTTCGCCTTGGCAATTCCTACTGGAACTGGGACCTGGAATACACCCGCATCGAACCCTGGGTATACACCCACCACAAGGGCGGCGGATACACCTACGCCAGCTACACCCAGAGCATGGGCAGCGAACTGGGGCCCAACAGCCAGGAACTTTACACCGAACTGAACGGACAGTACAAAGTACAAAGCGGCCTACTGAAGGATGCGCTCTTGGCTGGAACGTTCTACGCCAGCGCCGTGGCCAAGGACACAGCCTTCAGCGGCAACATCTCGGATATCCACACGCCCGAAAGCGCCACCGACAAAAAATACCTGAATGATGAAACAACATTCAGGTATTACGAGTTGGGCGGAAAGCTGGAATTTTACCCTTTCCACTGGATGAGTATCCGCGCCGGCTACTCCAGGTTCTTCGGTGACTACGAAGGATACAGAGCCGCCGCTACCGGCACCTTGCAGTGGTAAACCCCTTCACAATCAAGATGGCAAGCACTGCGGCACAGCTGTAATCAAACCAGTTCAACCCTTCTACGTGACCACCGAGACCGTTCATTGTGATCGTCCCTAAGAAGGTGTCCATCATAAAGGAATCTACCAGCCAGCCAAAGAAGAATGCACCGGCAGCGATGCTGAACAGGTAAGCCACAAGAGTACGCTTGCCGAAGGATTTTCCAACCACCACCATAGAGGCAAAGCTTGTTGCGGGGCCGGCCATCAAGAGCACCAGGGCGGCACCGGGAGGAAGTCCCTTTTCCATCAAGGCCAATGCCAGAGGAATGGAGCCTGTGGAACAGGTGTACATGGGCATGGAAATCAGGAGCATGGCAAACATGCACAGGATGGGATATTCGCCCAGGGAGGTCAACAGCTCATTGGGTACAAAGGCTGCAATCAATGCGCCCAATACCAAGCCCACCAACAGCCAGCGGGTAATTTCGGGGAGCAAGTCCCCAAAACCATAGGCGAAGGTTTCCTTCAGCTTGCCCATAAAGCCTATGCTCTTTTCATGATCATGATCGTCGTGGTCATGCTCGTCATGATCGTGGTCATCATGATTATGGCAACAGCAGCAGCCGTGTTCTTCATGTTCCTCATGTTCATGACAATGATCATCATCGTCATGATCGCAACCACCACAACCGCAGCCACCGCAACCGCAACTTTCCTCGGGAACTTCAAGTTTCGAGAGATCTTCCTTGGGCTCACCGCGAGTCACAAAGTTCGTCAACAATCCGCCGAACATGGAGGAAACAAAGGCGGCTACCGGACGCAAAATCGCAAAGGGCAGCCCCAGCAGGGAGTAAGTCGCCAGAATGGAATCTACCCCCGTTGCGGGCGTCGAAATCAGAAAGCTGACGCTGGCCCCTTTGCTGGCGCCTTCCTTGCGCAAGGCCACCGCCGTGGGAATCACACCGCAACTGCAAATGGGAAGCGGAATTCCAAACAAAGCCGAAAGCAGTACCGACTTGAAATTGGGCTTGCTAATCTTGGGTACATAAACAGATTTTGGAACCCACACATGCAAGATTCCCGCCAGCAAAAAACCTAAAAGCAGAAAAGGAGCCATTTCAGCGAAAAGTTCCAAAAGCTCCGAAAGAAACGCCATTACGTATTCCATCGTTAATCCTCCAAGACATGAGCCATGCCCTGATTGAAAATCATCTTCACATGTTCGTCGGCAAGAGAATAATAAACCACGCTCCCCTCTTTACGATACTTCACCAAGTTAGACTGCTTGAGAATACGCAGCTGATGAGAAATGGAGGACTTCGTCATTCCCAGCAGAACCGAAATGTCGCTGACACACATTTCCGGGAGACAAGCTTCCCCATGGCATTCCCCGTGGCAATTATGGCGCTTGGTAAGCTTACCGTGATCCTTATGTTCCACCATGTGGTCTTCCGCCTTCATTAAAGCGCAAAGGATCTTGACTCGGGTAAAATCGCTGAAAATCTTGAAGGTATCGGCCAAATCCATGAGGGATTCATCCTCCGGCAACATGGGACGAATGGCGTTCACCACCTCTTCGTGAATGCTGCTGCAGTCGGAGCCTTCGAATTCCAAATCTTTTTCCACCATTTTACGTCTCTTTTCGTTTTAATTATTGAAGAGTTGAACAATCATTCAACTGTTAATGTAAAACAATAATACCTCTTTTGCAAGAGGTCTTTCGAAAATATACTGAAAAAAAATTTGCGAACCGATTTATTTCGGACCAGAACTATCCATAAAACTTATTGTACACCACAACTGCAACAATAACAATCAATAAGAATAACAAAAGCTTTTTGGTACTGAGGAGTTGTACAACACAGTCTGTGATTATATCGAACAACCTCTCAAGAATCCCTATTTTTCCACCCTTAGAGATTGTCTTTACTCAAACAGATCCTTGATTTCTGCATCTGTGGTTACGTTCAGGGCCTTGGCTTTCCATTCGGGATTCAGCATTTTCTTGGCCATATCCGCTATTACCGTCGTATGAGCCATAGCCGATTCCGCAGGAGAAAGAAGAACGCACATGAACTTGGCTTTTTCTCCCCCACGGATTTCAATTCCAGTCAAGCCCTCGGGGCAAACCACAAAGGCCATCAGAGGCTGAGCAAGCCCAGGCACTCGAGTATGGGGCAACAGCAATCCCTCCCCCATGTAAACGCCCTGCTTCACGCGTTCTACCAAGCCCTTCCAAGTAGCATTGGCGTCAAATTGCAGCGGTCCATGAACAAGGGCATCATAAGCAAAACCCAAGGCACGGCCAAAGGTTTCCGCCTGTGCATAATACTTCGTATAAATTAAAGCCATCTTAAAACCAAAAAAATTACGAGAAATAAATTCTCGTAATTCATAATTCGTAATTAAACCAAAGCCTTTTCCATGAATTCAAATACTTCGGGACTTGTTGCCTTAGCAATCTTCTTGAATTCACCGAACAGCACGCGAAGCTGAGCCTTCCCAGGTTCAATGTATTTTTCGAACTTTTCAATCTTCTTGACCTTGGAGAGGAAACAGTAAGCCCCCATGGCCTGCATCACTCGCTGGAGGCTTGCATGAACAAAGGCTTCCCAGGCGTCGTCCTGGGTGTAGGTTTTTACGCCGCGATACATAGAACGCCAATACTCAAAGAAATCCTTGACTTCGGTCAAGGTAAGTCCAACGTAGGGGTCCCACAGAAGACTTGCCAAATCGTAGAACATGGAACCGCGACGAGCCCCCTGGTAGTCCACGAAGGCGATTTCGGAATCGGGCTTCACCATGATGTTCTGGCTCTGGAAGTCACGGTGCATCAAAACCTTGGGCTGCGCATCCACGGAAATGGCCAGCATAGAGTAGAAGTTACGCACGGATTCCGGAATCTCGGAAATGCCCTTGTGAGCCTTAAGGAAGTTGTCGGTAAAGTAATCGGTTTCCCACTTGAGGGCGGCAAAGTCAAAGCGACGCAGCCAGATGTCGGAATGGGCGCTGAACAGGGAGCGGGAAACTTCCTGCCACTTGATCAAGGCCTCGATGACCACCGGGTACAAGATGCGAACGTTGCCAGACTTGCGGTCGTGACCTTCGGGAAGCACGTTGTCCAACAGGTTGTGGGCGCCCAGGTCCTCCTGAAGCACAGAACAAGAAGCCTCATCTACAAAATAGATGCGGGGAACTGACAGGCCGAAGTCCTGGAAGGTGGTTGAATAGTCGACAAAGCGCTTGAAATCGTCGTCCACCGAGGCAGAAACCTGCAACACGCAGGAACGGTCACCGCTGGCTATGCGGTAATATTTGCGGCCCGAACCGGCACCGGCAATGGTAGTTATTTCAAAATTTTCGGCATAGCCGTGAGAAACAAGAAAATTCTTGACAACAGGGGAAACGATTTCAGTATTCATGGTAAGCAATATATATAATTATGAATTATAAAGTATGAATTACAAGATTAATAATCGCGACTTCGTCGCCCTTTTATAAAAGAGCAGACCAAGCCCAACTCTTTCTCATAATTAGTAATTCATAAATCGTAATTGGATCAAATTTTCTTAAGAAAATTTGATCCTCGGATCCACCATGGTGTACAGGATATCGCTGAACAGTCGACCAATCATAGCCATCAGACTGCTCAAGAAAATTACGCCCATCACCACGTTGTAGTCGCGGTTCACCATGGAATTGTAGAACAGAAGTCCCATGCCGTCGATGTCGAACACCTTTTCAATCAAAAGCGCACCGGCAAACATCAAGGTGCAAATTTCGGAGAGGCGTGTGGCGATAGGAATCAGAGCATTACGCAAAGCGTGGCGTACCAGAGCCTGCTTAAAATTCATTCCCTTGGCCAAGGCCGTGCGCATATAGTCGCGGCCCAGTTCTTCCAGGGCAGAGTTCTTCATGAGGAACGTGAGGAAGGCAAATTCGCTGATCATGTAGCAGAAAATCGGCAGCACCAAATGATGAGCCAAGTCTGCAATTTTTTCAAAGAAGGTGAAGTCTTCGACTTCGTCGGACGTAAGACCGCCCAGCGGGAAAATATCCAAATAGGAACCACCGGCCAAGAAGATAATCAGCAAGATGCCCAGAGCGTAACCCGGCATCACATAGCCAGAGAAAATGACGCCACTGCTAATGGAATCCAGTTTGCTGCCGTGATGCACCGCCTTCCACAAACCAAGGGGAATGCAAACCAGGTAGCTCAAGAAGAACGATGTAATACCAAAGAACAACGAAATGGGAAAACGGCTGGCAATCACGTCCCAGACAGGTAGACCGTAGGTATAGCTAGAGCCGAAGTCCAGGTGCAGAACATTCCAGAGCCAGCTGAGGTAACGCTTCCAGGCAGGCTCGTCAAAGCCGAAGTAAGCCTGAATCTGAGCTATCTGTTCCGGCGAAAGCGCCTTGGAGGCATCCACACCGCCCTTCATGCTGGCAGCAGCCTGAGCCCTGGAAATCATTTCTTCTACAGGACCACCCGGCAACAGTTGGATCAGGATGAAGCACACCAATGAAATCCCGATGAGGGTCGGGATCATTAGCAGCAAACGTCTAAGGATATAGGAACGCATATGAGCTATGAGCTGTGAGCTATGAGCTGTGAGCCAACGCAATCATGGCGAAGCCATCTAACTGAAACCCATGGCTCATCACTCAATACTCAAAGCTACCTCATCTTGCCGGAGCGGAGGACGTCCATCATGTTGAAGGGCTTTGCAGTGCCAGCTGCAAGCTGTTCAGCCAGGAAGTTCACAGCGTCCACAGTACCTTCGGCGTAGATCTTACGGCCGCAGACATTGTGCTGGAATTCGAAGTGGACGGTGCCGTCTTCGCTGTCCAGGCTGTAGGTGTGGAATGCATGACCGCCCAGGTATTCTTCGGGCACACCCATACGTTCCATCTGTTCGCTTTCGACGCGGACCTTTTCGATATCGTCCGGAGTGTAGCTGAAGCCCATCTTCTGGAAGGAGCCCACCACGGCGCGAGCGGTACCGCTGGTGTCAGCCTTGGTCTTCTGGTGACTTTCCACCACAGAAAGCTTGTAGCCGCTAAAGGCGGTGGGGAATTCAGTAGCCAGCCATTCGATCATGGTCTGGAAAGCAACAATCTGCTTGCTCATGTTGGGAGCGATAACGCTGGGATGGTTAGCTTCTGCAACCAACTTGGTCAAAGCTTCACGGTCGCCACCGGTGGTACCCATCACAAAGGGAATCTTGTGCTTTACGTAAAAAGCGGCGTTGTCGTTCACTGCGGTGGGGTGCGTATAGTCCACGCAAATCATATTGGGGTACTTGGCAAGAACTTCGCCAATACGTTCTTCGCGATTGCTGGGCTTCAAAAGCTGGATGGTCTTGCCGGCAACTTCAGATTCGTTTTCCACGATGATTTCGCCAGTCAAGGAATAGGGCACCAGTTCCAGACCGCGGGCCACGCAAGTTTCGGCAACAATCTTGCCCATGTTTCCCGGAATACCATTCACCATTACATAAACGGACATAAAAACTCCTATTTAAATTTACCGAGTTAAATATAATATTTTCTTTTTCGCTACCCACGCGGAGTGTGCTTTACCGTAGAACATTTAGAGAACAAAAATTATGCACGTCAAAAAAATGATTTATTGTTTGTTTTTGGCTATGGTCATCGGCCTGTGTGGCTGCGGCGACTCCCCGTCAAATAGTGTATCCGACGATTCCAGCAGCACCAGCGGAACTTTGAAGGACTCCCGCGATGGGCGTACTTATAAAACAGCCACAGTTGGCGCGTTGACCTGGATGGCGGAGAAATAAAAAAATGGGACATCCAAGGTGTTTGCCCCGAAGGATGGCACTTACCAAGCTCAGCAGAATTTGACACTTTGATCGTGTTCATCAAAGACGAAGGTCAAGATCCGGCTCTAGCATTAAGATCTAAACATTGGCTTAACGAAGAAGGTGAAGGTGGGGAAAATACATACGGATTTAGCACACTCCCTGCTGGATTTGACGGAATGGATGAAGACGATTTCGACTGGGCATATTATCAAAAAGGCGTTTACATAAAAGACGATTTCTATCTAAACAAATATGGAACAACCCTATTCTTGTCAAGTAATGTACATTGCGATGAAGACGAGCCCTGTGCAGCAAAAACTTTAAGCATTAGCAATTCGTCTACTCAAGCAGACTGGCTACGGGAAGGTGGTACTAGACAAGCATATGTCCGTTGCGTTGAGGATTAACAATCGCAAGACTCGCAAAAAACTTTTTCATACTCACGTCAATTTACTTAAAAGCAGACTGCGGAGCACTTCGTAACGCAGGCGCTTTTCTTCTTTGGCAAAGTGAACTTCTCGGGACTGCAGCGGATTACTTTCATAGCATAGATTTGGTTCTACCCCATCGTTGAATTCCGCATCGAACTGCTCGCTAGTCAAGTCGAAGACACTCTCCCCCACCACATTGTAGCAGTGAAAGCTTCCATCGGGCTGCGGAATGCCGTAAACTTCGCCGCCGAAAATATCCTGCGCCAGGATCGCCGTAATGGAACACTGGCCACAAGTCTTGTTGGCCTTGGACCAACGATCCCGAAGCCTAGGGGCGCAAGTTTCTACGCACCAGAGTTCCGAAAGAATATCATAGAGATGCTGCTGATCTCGGATTTTGGTAAAGGTCGGTGAAACGGGCGCCACAGCAGCACTTTCGCAACCGTTGAATTTATATTTCTTCATACAAACTCAATTTACAAAATCAAAAATACGCTTGAACTAAACAAATACTGGAATTCGTTCAAGAATCAAGCAAGACAAGAAATGCCGTAGCGTGGTGCGCAAAAGCAAGAAACAAGCTCGTTTTTCGTCGAGATGCGTACAGAATCAAAAAATCGTTAGAACCGAGCCATACAAGAAACGAGGACCGAGGGCGTACAAATAGTACGCCGAGCAAGTCCTCGTGCCGCCGTAGGGCGATGTGTTATAGCGATTTTTTAGACCTTCAGTTCACCAGCGTCGATATCCTTCCAGTCGTCGAAGGCGTCGATAGCCGGGCGGACTTCTTCGGTCACGAACTTCACGACCTGACCAGGAGCGCGGCCCACGAACTTCTTGAGGTCAAGGATCTCCTTCAGCTTTTCTTCGGTGATGCCAAGCTTCTGGAGCTTTTCGTTCTTAAGGACGCGTTCCAGCAAGTCGTTATCCTTACCCTGTTCCTTAACGACGCGGCCTGCTTCCTGGCTCATGACGCGGATTTCTTCGTGGAGTTCCTGACGGTCGCCGCCATTCTTCACGCCTTCCATGATGATGTTTTCGGTAGCCATGAACGGAAGTTCTGCCATGATGCGCTTTTCGATCACCTTCGGATAGACAACGAGACCGTTGGTCACGTTTTCAGCGATGATGAGCATTGCATCCATAGCGAGGAATGCTTCGGGAATGGCGAGACGCTTGTTGGCGGAGTCATCCAGAGTACGTTCGAACCACTGGGTAGCCTGAGTGAAGGCGGTGCTGTTCACCTGGGCCATGACGAAACGGGCCAAGGAGCAGATACGTTCGGAACGCATGGGGTTACGCTTGTAAGCCATTGCAGAGGAACCGATCTGAGTCTTTTCAAACGGTTCTTCCACTTCCTTAACGCCCTGCATGAGGCGCATGTCGGTTGCAAACTTATGGAGGGACTGGGCGATGGAGCTGAGCACCTGGTTCACGCGGTTATCCCACTTACGGGTGTAGGTCTGGCCTGTGATGGTGAGCACGCGCTTGAAGCCGGCCTTGGCTGTGACGCGGCGGTCCAGTTCCATGATCTTTTCTTCGTCGCCGTTGAACAGGTCCATGAAGCTGGCCTGGGTACCGGTGGTGCCCTTCACGCCGCGGAACGGC
>JAZLKH010000091.1:0-27318 GCA_045597545.1 Fibrobacter sp. | reverse complement strand
TAGGTGGTAATACTCCGTGTTCTCCAAAGATTGCTGAATTTTTCTTAGTGTTGTTGAGCTCAATACCTCCGTTTCGACCAATGAATTGTTGACCAGTTTCCGAGTCTATTGCGATGCAGGCTGTGTTGAAATCCCGACGTATATTTTTTGATATACTTTCCAGTTTTTGTGCTTCTTTATTGGCCCAATTCGTGATTTCTGAGTGCATGAAATCTGCGTTACAGGATTTTGCTCGATTTCTTGCACCCACTGTTCCATGAAATAATCCGCTGTAATTTGTTCCCATATCGGTCCCTATGTTGTTTTTACAAGGGAGAGATAGATTTTGGAACTATTTTTTGCATTCCTCGTGAAGGAATGTGAAAATAGCGAAATTAAGCTGATTTCAAGCGCAGTGTATGTAAAGTTGTCGTTTTTTCGCTTGTTTTGTTCCTTGCCGAGGAATTTATTTTTTGTGAGTTGTATAGATACTTGTCGCTGATGGCTTTGAATCCTTGTTGCGTCAAGAAATTATTTGCTTCGTCAATTGTGATTTCTGTAGTATTTTGCAGCAATACCTTGTAGCAGGTATGTTCTGTAGATCCTGTAAGTATAAGACCGGCGGATTTTAACAGATTCTCAGAACATTCAAAACTGACTCTCAGTCCGACACAGATGGCGACAATTGTTGGCAGGGAGGGCCTGTAATCATCATCTTTTATCCTTGTGTAAATTTGGGGGGATAAGCCTGTTTGACTGCAAAATTTTTGCGAGTTCAATTTTTTTGCTTTGACGATTTTTTGTAGGTACCTTGCAAAGGTATCGTTGCTACAATATGGGCATGTATTCCGTTCAGACAACAGCAAAGACATCTCTCCTTGAAGGAAAGCGACCTTGTCTTCACTTTGTGTCTGAATGGTTTTCTGCATTTATTTAAATAGCGGTAAATCTTTTATAAAGTTGTCTCGCTTGTGTGATGAAATTTTATTATTTCTTTGATTGACCTTGTATTCTGTGACAATGATGTTCCTGATTTCGCAATATGCCCTCATTTCAGAAGAGATGGAACCATAAAATAGAATGTGCAAAGGCTTTACAATTTCAATCATTTTTATGAAACCGTCATAGAAAATTTTTCGGACTTCTTCATCTTTTTGTCCTCCATAAATGCTTACACATACGATGGTTTGGTGGTGAATACCTTGAAATGCAAAGCGATATGATCGCTCGTCTGACCATCGAATAAGAGGTATAACCTTAAATCCATTTTTTTGCAGGAAGAACGTAATCGCCCGAGACAGATAAACATGGTAACATTGCATGGCTAAAGGCATGTCTAGGTAGAGACTGATGTCTGGAGATATCAATCCTGCAAATTTTCTCAGTCTTTTGAAATATTTCCGCGGGTTTCTGATGAATCTCCAAAATTTGAAGTCATGTTCAAAGAAATGGACATAGGTTTTGCTTGCTTCTTCAATAGTTATTTTCTTTTTGACCGCTTCTGAAAAGGGAATCATCTTTTCAGGAGTTTCAGTTACTTGATGTTGAACTTGCGGAATTTCGTCATCGCCACAGAAAGTTGTTCCGTCAACCCAATCCGCATGGAAAATATCAATTTGTTTGTTTCTGGTAAGACTCATATGCCTCCTTTTTTGAAAGTGGTTGGTTTTGTTGTCTAATAATATTGAGTAGGCTTTTTTGCTAAAATTTTTTATGGATGCAAAAAAAGCGTGGAATCGTCTGCGCTTACTAGTACGGAGGGTCACCACAACCCAGTCACCAAATAAGCACAAACGACCCACGCCCATAAAGACGTGAGTGTTAGCCTTATTCTTTGGTGACTTATGAAAGTGGTGAATTTTCCGTATCTAGAATAAGGGCAAAACTCTCTATTAAACCTGCGTCCTTCGCCACTTGTGCAGCGGAAAACTATGTCAAGGAGAATATAAATAAAAAAAACAGCCAGAACCTGGTGAAGGTTTGGTTGTTTATTATAAAAAAGGGCAAAAATGCTTTTCTCTGTTCGTCCGGAATCTTACTTATGTTCATCAGTCTCCCTATCTTCGAATAAATCAACCTGCCATTTCTCTAGATGACGCTTAACAGGCAGAACTGTTCTTGGAATATTGTTCTCGTCGCATATGATTTCTGCTAGAGTCCTGTCGCCGATTTTGTAAGTGTGGACTAGATCTTCAAGACTCTTGTACTCTGAGCATCGGCTTGGGTCGAAATATCCATCGCCATTTTCATCTTGTAAATGAATGCGAACTTTTCCAACTCCTTTGAAAGGGTCGTCAAATTCAATGCAGTACCAATTGTCGTTGTATTTGAATTCTATTCCAGTGGTGCATTCTTCAAAAAAATTTTCTACAGAAGTGAAGGAAATCATTTTGCGTTAACCTTTCTTGAGGGATTTCTGCCGACACGGAAATCTGGGGGAACCACCAACCATAAAGTCGTTACTTATTCAAGATAATTGAACGCAATTTTCCCCACCAATCCTTAGCCATCCACAAATCCCGCCTCCGCCATGCATTTTTGTGCAAAGCAGTTGGCTTCTTCTTCCTTTTCGGGGTGATGGTGGGTAATTTCGACATTTTGCAGACAGATTCCTTTTTTGCCGTGGTATAGAACATGGGCGAGTTCATGGAAGAACGTGTGCCACATGGCTTCGCGGCTCTTGAAACGGTCGTGAAGTTGAATTAAGGGTACATCCTTGTACCAGCGGTACATTCCGTGTACAGGTGCTGTCTTGAAGTTCTGTACAAAAAGAATGCGAATTCCGATTTTGCGGCAAAGCTCTGCAAGCCCGGTCATGCAATCATCAACTACGTCGGCTTCGGGAGTGTTGTAGGTAATGTCCTTTGCGCTTTCGGGAAGGGTTTTGTTTGCCGCTGCAAAATCAATAATTTCGGATAGGTGCTGCTTTAGTTTCTTGCGAACAGCCTTGTGGTCTTGCGGTTCCATGGGGTCTTCGTCAGAAAGGATTTCTCCCCGGCGAATCCACATGGACATGGCGTAAGGGTCTTTCACCTCTGCCAGGGAAATCCTGAAGGCGACTTTTAGACGTGCGTCTTTGTAATAGCGGTCCCAGGCCTGCGGGGTTCCCACTGCAAAAAACTTTAGTAGCGTGTGGACTTCGTTGGTGGTGGTTTCGGTTTTGGACTTGCCCTCGGGAGCTTTTTCGATCCAGTTTCTCGCGCATGCTTCGGCCGGGAAGGATTTTTTCCAAAGGGGTTGATTTCCGAGGCTTGCCTTGACTTTTTCGCGAATGAGGTATTCGTCGTAACTGACTTGTCGGCGAAGCCAATAGCTGGAGGGAATGTTGGTCACCATTTCCAAGAGAAATGCGACTTCGGAGACGATGCGGACATTCCCCTGCAGAATGTCGTTCACTGCCTTGGGTGTGTAACCCATGCGAGCGGCCAGGTCGTTGGCGTCCATTCCCATTTCTTGAATTTTTTCTGCTAGATCGCGTCCTGGAGGGAAAATTACAGCAAGTTCGTCACAATGGTATACATTCATATAAAATCCTACTTATGGTAATCAACAATTTCCATGATTGAGACCGTTTGCTCTACAATTAAACCGACGATATTTCCTTCGTTGTTGATTAATGGTTTGAAGATAAGCCTATAAGGGTGGTCCAAATCGCATGCCCATTGTCCTGCGCGATTTCCTGTCAGTTCGTGAAAACGGCCAGGCATATTCTTTAATTCTCCCAAATTGCAAGTTTGTTTAAGAGTTTCAAGTCTAGCCCAGTAGATGTTTGCGCGCCGGTGCCCTAGTTTTTTTACCGCAAATGATTTGTCGCCGGCGCATGTTGCCAACTCTTTATCGGCATAGACGATTTGCATTTCATGTCCTCATGTTCTCCTTTTTTTGATTAACCTAAAATATAAATTAAAATTCTAATTTAAGTGTTGTGTTTATTAAAAATTCTTGAATTGGGTGTGCTATCCACATTTTTCGTCTGCAAAAGAAGAACTTATTTGTGTTTCGGTTTCTTTAAACTCGATTTTTTTTACTATATTACACCCCAACGTCGCAAGGCGTACCGGAGCTTTAGCTCAGTTGGTTAGAGCAGCGGACTCATAACCCGCCGGTCCTCGGTTCAAGCCCGAGAGGCTCCATTGAAAAAGACAGGTCGTAAGGCCTGTCTTTTTTTATACAAACAACTTTGTGCTTTGGCGGGGTATCAAAGTCCCAGTTCGCCAAGGATCAGCAGGTACTTGGAAATGGTACGGCACCATTCATAGTGGAATCCGCTGTAGGCGTTTACGACGCACTTGTCCCAATCGGCGTGCTCGGTCTTGTAGACGTTTACGGTGTCGCGGACGCAGTTGAGCATCAGGTGTGGCGCATTGGCGTCTTCTACCAAGAAGGCGTTGGCTTCGCCTGCGGTTTCGAGGCTGTAGTTCACCAGCATGGCGGCAACACCTACGGAGCGGCCTGTCAGCGGCAGGGTGCCTGCGGCCATGGCCTTGAGGATGATGGACGAAGACGGTTCGCGGAGGTTCGCCGCGAAAAGAACGTCGGAACCGGCCAGGGCGTCGCGGAGTCGCTCGGGCAGGCTTTGCTCCTCGTCGAGGTCCTGGAGACACATGGTCTCCGGGTACTGCTGGGCAAAATCCTTGTAGTAGTTCCAGTCGCCATTCTTGGCGGATACGCCTACGATAATGAATACATCCAGGTGGGCTACGTCCGAAAGGATGGTGGCGAGAGTCTCGGAGGTGTTACCGGCTTCCTTATCCAGGTGAACGTAGAGGACCATCTTGTCCTTGAAGTCCACGTTCAGCTTTTGCTGCAGGGCGAGGCGGGCGCGGTGCTTGGCTTCCTTGATGGGCAAGTTCTCCTTGCCGTTGAAATCCCAGAACTGGTAGCTGACGCCAAACTGCACTCCGATTAATTTATCTGCATTGCGGTTCAGGAATCCGCTAAGACCACCGGGCAGGTTGGTGTTCAGCATGGCGTCGCGGTATCCCGGCGACGGGAACAGTACCTTGGTGGCATAGAGGATGCCTGCCTTCAACAGGCTGACCTTTCCCCAGAACTCGTAGCCGTCCATGTTGTAGTTTTCGCGGGGCAGGCCAATCTTTTCGATCTCGCTGGACGCCACGTGGAAGTCGTACGTAATGTTGTGGACGTTGAAGAAGAAGGGGATGTCCTTGGCGAAGTCGGCGTAGACCGTTCTTGTCAGTGCGCCGGCAAGAGCTCCGCCCCATTCGTGGCCGAGGATTGCCTGACAACCGTAAGAGGTTGCCTCGGCGTAAGCCAGAGCCGCAGAGGACAAAAATGCAAATCGAAGGTGGTTGTCGGTATAGGGGACCTCATCAGGAGGTCCGTACACGTAAGGGCGACCAAAGTACTCTTCGTTGTAGATGTAGGTATGGAGAGGGTCTTTTTCGGATACCATGATTTCGAAGGGCTTACCCTGGAGCTTTTCTACGCCCTGGTAGATGCTGTGGTAATCCTCGGGGTTGACCATGTTTTCCTTGAAGAACGGGGAGCAGGTCAATACCTTGGTGCCGGCGCATGCAAATGCGTCGGTCATGCGGTTTACCGCAGTGGCGAGAGGGCTGGGATGGACCCAATTTCCCGCTTCAGGGCTCACGACAAGGATATTCATGCTCTAAAGTATGTCTCCAAATAAAATTTTACCTTGTAACGTTTGGATAGCACAAATTTATTTATTTATCTTTTATTTGAAAAGGTCACGTTCAATATTTTGGCGGTAAAATGGCTTTTTTGGTAGATTAAGTACCTTAAGAATTTTTTTAGCTAAGGAAAAGAACAATGAAGAAAATCTTTCTTGCAACCCTGGCTGCCGCAGTAGCATTCTCTATGGTCGGCTGCAAGGGCACCAATGAAAAGCGTGGTGACGAACACCTTAAGGAAGGTCGTTTCCGCAACGCCATCAACTCCTACCTCGAAGCCAAGAAGAAGGGTAGCGTTTCTGATGAGTTCTACGATAACTTTACCCTCGCCCTGGTTCGCGCTGCAGAAATCGAAGCCAAGAAGGACTTGAGCAGCGACCTGATCAGCGGTTACCTGGACAAGGCCGGCGTCAACATGCCCGAAGTCAAGAGCAACGAAGTCGTTGAAGAATACGTGACCAAGATGGCTACTATCGGTAAGCAGCAGGCCACTCAGGACGGTGTGGACTTCAACACCATCATCAACGCCTTTGCCCGCATCGACACCGCTCTCGTCTACGCCAAGGCCAAGAGTGTTGGCGAAGGCGCTGTAAAGACCCTGCGTCTCGAAACCGAAAACGCCGTGGTTGCCAAGGCCCTCCCCGAAATCAAGGATGAATCCGATCCGGTGGTTGCTGAATTCGGCCTTCTGCGTCTCGAATATGTGGCTCCGGAAAATTCCGAAGTCAAGGCTGCCCTTAACAAGAACCGCAAGACCACTCGCGGCTACTTCCTGATCTTCGGTGAAAACATCGCCGACGCAGCAGGCAAGCGCTTTGTGGACAAGTGGGGCTACGTCATGGCTCTGCCCACCCTCAAGATGAGTGCAACCTCCCTCGCTGGTGAACTCCAGTTCTGGGCCTCTACCGGTAACAACACCGAACTTGACCCCGCAAAGATCAAGCTGGTCTCTACCGACGGTAAGGAAGTCATCGCCAAGGCCGGCAGCGGCTGGTGCGAAGCCGAAGTGCTCGTCGGCAAGAAGGGTGACGAAAAGATTGAAAAGAAGAAGCAGAACATCAAGGCCGGCACCAAGGGTAAGTTGATGAACGAATTCCAGTGCTCCCTGAATGTGACCTTCTCCTTCGACAAGGGCTTCACTCCCGACTACATCGAATACAAGGACGAATACGGCGTCGGTCGCAAGTACCTGGGTCAGTAATCGGAAAGCCTGGATCTGAAATTCTAGGAACATTTGAAAAAGCTCCCGACTTTGTCGGGGGCTTTTTCGTTGCTTATCCTTGTTTCCTATTTACGGGGCTCGCGGATTTTGGAGAGACCCCACAGCAGAGCGCACGCCATAAGGGGTATCAGTATGTCCCAGGGCTCGCGGTAGCGGATGGTTCCGGGCGTGGCGAACCACAGGTAGACCAGTACGATGTGTGCCGTGTAGACATCTAGGCTGTGCCGTCCGATGAGGTTCAGAGGCTTGAAGTCCAGCGCGGAGGGCCAGGTGCGTATGATCCATCCGATGACCAGTACCAGGCAGAAAAAGTTAACGGCGCGTACGGGACCGACGATTACCTTGTCTGTAAGAAAGTCTGCGGGCAGTGGCAGGGGTATGACTTGCTGCGACCACAGGTAGAAGAATATCAGCGCGGCTATGGCGACCGGGGTGAGCTTATGAACGACCTGGACCGCGGTCTGTGAATTGCACGCCTTGGCGCGTTTCCACCAGGCCGCAACGGCTGCTCCCGTAAAGTAAAGGAACTGCCAGGCGAAGGGGTCGAAATCCCCGTGAACAATCCAACTGGGGAATAGGCTGTTTATGGCGTTCCTTAAGCCGAACTGGGCTCCGATCCAGATGGCGAGGGAAGGGGTCCACAACAGACAGATTCTTCCCATGGTCTTCGCGTTTACGAATAGGGGGTAGACCACGGAACCGATCGCTAAAAAGATAGCGTACAGGGGCAGAACGTCAAACCATCTGGGAGTGTTGACCAGCAGGGCACTCCAGAAGATTCCCTCTACGGGATGCTGCGTCATTACCTTGAAGTAGGGGGATAGGCTGGGCAGGAACCACATGGCCATAAGGCAAAGCCCAAGGAGCGTCATGCAGTGGTACTTCCAGATGGTGGCGCCACGACTGCGCATCCAGGTTTGGCTGGGATCCCTGGCCGCCTTGCTGGTGGCCGCAAGCATGCCTACGAAACCAGACAAGAAAAAAAAGCCTTCGGCTTCACTGAAGAAGCCGAAGCGCTGATAGATATACTGTGAAATCGGCCTTCCGAAGTGAACCTGCGTCATCAGCAAAAGCAGGATGCCGCGGATGGAGTCTAGGGCCTTGATTCTCACGGCTGGCGCTGTTAGAAGCTTGCCTTGCCGCTGAAGCCGATGGCGAACTTCTTGTCTGCGAAGATGCCCTCGTCGTTGTCAGCGAAGTTGTAGCCGAACCAGAACACGACTTCGGTCTTCATGGTGGGGTACATGTAGAAGTTCATGCCCAGGAAGCTGAAGTCATCGTCGTCTTCATCGGTGTTCCTGTCGTGGTATTCGTAAGAAACGCCCATGGTGAACTTCTTGTGAAGGTTGAAACTGGGCTCGATGGCGAACAGCAACTGGTCGTCGGTAAAGAGCTGGTCTTCTACGGGGCCGTTATCATTGGTGATGATGGTGAAGAATGTAGCGGCCAGGTTGAAGAAGCTGTAGCTCATGCTGGGTTCCAGCAAGAAGGAATGGGTGGATTCACCCTTGCTGGGGTGCATGCCCCACACGGCGTAGACACCGTAGTTGAACAATTCGAAGCTCTTGGAGTAGTCAACTTCGGTACCCAGGGTGTAGGTGTAGCCGCGACCAATCTGGGAGCCGAACACCCAGTCGAAGCTGGGGGTAAGAATCAAGTGTTCGTCGGGGCGATTCAACAGGGGGATAGCATAGGTGGCGAACATGGAGAGGGTGTGGTCCGTTTCGTCGGAGGCGCCCAGGTAGAACCTTCCGTGTCCGTACTTTTCGTTGCCAAATTCAGCACCGACGCCACGGAGTTTTTCTTCGCGGACGATTGCCGCATAGCGGGACTGGTCACGCCAGAAGTAGTAGTTGAATGCGCCTGCGCTATAAGTCATGTCACCGAAGACGAGACTTACGTCGTGGGTTACATCCCAGCGGAGCTGTACCCCGTCGAAGTTGAAGGAGGTGAAACGACCGTCGGAACCCATGGCGGTAGAACGGGCGAATCCATGGCGAACCTCGGAGGCTTCCAAGTTGCCGTCGCCGCCTACATAGGTGCTGGCGGTGTTGGCCTTGACGACCACGGAAACGTTCTCGTCAATGTTGGCCTTGACATAAAGGTCAATGTCCTGGTTTGCTGCGTTGGTGGGATCGAAGTCCTCGTCGAAGTAGCTGCCATAATCCATGTTCACGTCGCCATGGATTTCAATATCGGCGGCTGTGGCAAGGCTTGCGGCGCTCAGTGCGGTAAAAGCCAGGGGCAAAATCTTGTTGCGCATAGAATTTGTTCCAATAGAATTAAAATTTTACGGTGATAAGATAGAAATATCAGAAGGGAAAACCCAACAATCTTGACTATGAGGTGACCAAAACCCAAGTGTTTTGCCGTTAGCGCTTGCCTTTTTGTAAATTTGCTCAAAGATTATAAGGTGTATTATGCGTTTTACGAAGTTCATGTCTGCTTTGTTGCTGTGTTTTGCTGTGCAGTCCATCTTCGCCATTTCCGCTGACGAGGCCATGGAAAAGTCCAAGGCCTGGTTCAAATCGGGCAAGGCCTGGAGCCTGGACTTTAAGCTGCAGGTGTTCTATGCCGATTCTCCGGATATTGCAAGTCAGCAGGGAAGCCTTATGGTTGCCGAAGGGGACAAGTTCAAGCTGGATATTGCGGGCATCAAGTTCTACAGCGACGGCGAAAGTCTTTGGCAGCACAACGTGGAGCAGAAGCAGGTGCTTATCAAGGCGGTGGAGGACTTGTCCAGTTCCCTGCATCCGTCGGAACTTTTGTTCAAGTACTTGAATTGCAAGGCCAAGGAGATTGGCGAAGGTAACTTTAACGGTCAGAAGCTGTGGGTGCTTAAGCTGGATCCCTCCAAGTATGCGGGGCAGTTTACCCAGATGGAAGTCTGGCTGAACCAGAAGGATTTTTCGCCGGTGCGACTGTTTACGGTTGATCCCGAGGGGAATGGTTCCTGGTACAATATCATCAACCTTAAGGTGGTGAAGAAGATTTCCGACGCTGATTTTAGGTACAAGGCCATCGCCGATGTGGATGAAATAGACATGCGGTAGATCCTGATGATCTATTTGGTGAGTGAATATGAATTTTAAGAAGATTTTTAAGTGCACTGTCTGCGGCCTGCTGGGACTTGTTTCTGCGGCCACCGCTGCGGAAACACTTTTTAGCAACTATGTGCTGAACGTAAACGAGACGGGTTCCACCGGAACCTTGTGGACGTTCTCCCGAGGCGACATTTACAGCGGCGCAACTTTGCTGAAACTTGATGTTGGCAACTCGGGGAATGTGCAAGTCTCCGAGTCAAGGCAGGTGCAGGTTTCTGATTCCCTGACGGCGGTGCAGGATGGAATCTTTAGCGACATGCTGGCGGAACATCGGCGAACTCCGTCTGCTTATGCGGGCAAGCTTGGCTATGTGCTGCCCATGTTCGGCATGAATGATGACGACTACTATCTGCAACCAGAAGGATTCCTTTCGGTTCGAAGCGTTGATGACGTGGTGCAGATGCCCCTTTCCGTTCCCGAGAGCTATGATGACCTGGATACGGCCATGCACTATGCGGTGAGCGGCTTTGCCTACGATTCTTCGGCCAAGAAACTTTGGATGGCACGGGGAGTGGCTGGACTTGGCTACTACAACAATTCCGGCAGCGGAACGAAAAGCGGCCAGTATGCCTTGAACTTTAAGGCCGCGAAGCTGGATACCCTGAAGGCGAACTTCAAGTGGGACGCAAAGACTTATGCCACTGTATTCGATGTCAAGCGACATCCGGAGACGGGTGAACTTTGGCTCGCCACCTCCAAGGGCTTGTGGGTCCGCTCCGGTGCGGGTGAATTGACGAAGGCCTCTGCTGTGTTGGATTCTTCTGCCCGCGTCACCGGTATTTGGATTGGAGGCGATCCTTTGCAGATTGTGGCCGAAACGTCCGTGATGGAAAAGGATGCCATGAAGGGCTCCCTTTGGCGAAAATTTGATACCGACAAGGATTTTTCCAAGGTGAATTTCTTGGATACGGCTGGCAAAAAGCAGAAGAAGGATGTTTATGACATGGGCGACTATACGGTTAGTGGGGTCGCTTTTCTGGGAAAGGTTGCCTATGTGGGGGGTACCTCTGCAGGCGCTTCTGTGAGCGGTTACTTTAAACTGGATTCCAATGGGGTTCGTGCCTGGGATGTGGATGACGATGGTAAGGGTTCCTGGCTGTATGGCTACGAAACCGGGGCTACGGATCGTGATGCCATCATTACTTCCATTTGCGATTTTCCCTTGACTAAGAATATTCGCGGTCTTGCCATTTCTACCTATGGCAATGGAATCTCCGTATCGGCGGATTCCGGAAAGTCCTGGACGCCTGTGCTGAATCGTGCCAAGCTGGGCAATGACCTTGGCTCTGTGCGTATGGTTCCCTCTGTGATTGTGGCTGGGGACCAGGCGCTGGTTTCTTACAAGGTAAGCAGGGAATCGAAGATTGCCATTGACGTGTTTAGCTACGATATGCGCAAGGTGCAGACCATTGTGAAGGATGCCCCTCGCGAGGCCGATGCCAGCCGCAGTACCAATCCCAAGGAGGATTTCTGGGATGGCAGGGACAAGTACGGCAAGCCCTGTACCATGGGTGTGTACTACGTACGTGTAAAGGATAACCACGGCCACATTGGCTGGGGCAAGGTGATGACCTTGGGAGGGCATAAGAAATGAAGAAGCTAGCTGTTGCCTTGCTCTCCTTGATGTGTGCCGTTCCTGCATTGGCGTATGACCATAGGGCTACCCTGGGTGGCTTTGACGGCTTTGTGGAACGCATGGGTGGTAGCACCCGTGAACTGGGCCGTGGAAACACCGGATCTGCGGATACGTCGGCCATGCCCGCCGCCTACTGGAACCCGGCCATTCTTGGTTTCCGTGAAAACTTCTCTTATACGCTGAACGCCGAAAGGCGCGACTTGGATCGCATGGGTGGCTCCCTGGGTATCGAGACCAAGGTGGGCAAGCGTATGGGCGTTGGCTTTGCCATGCTGTATCGAGGTGATTTGGCCTTCGATGTCATCAACGAAGACGACGAAACCATGGGCACCGCCACTCCGTACTTTACCATGATGTACCTGGGCTTTGCCTATCGCGCCACACGTCGTGACGCCTTTGGCCTTTCCCTTTCCATGAGTTACGACAACCTGGATATCTCCGAATATTTCGAGGGCGTAGATCTGGTAGATGATTATCGCAGCCCGGTGACCATCAACTTGAGCTGGCTTCGTCAGTGGAATGAAAAGTGGTCCACCTCTGTGGTGGTTCGAAACCTGAGTTTTAGCAAGAACCTTTCTGCCCGCTGGTCCAAGAATACCAGTACCGACAACTCCGTGGCCAGTACCGACGGCGTGCGTCCCAAGGTGCTGCAGATTGGCGCCGGTTATCGCTCCAAGGTCATGGGCAAGCCCGTTTACGCCTGGCTGGAAGCCCTGGACTACCAGGTGGCGGACACGCTCTTGGCCTTTGATCCAGATTGCCATGTGTGGACTGGACGCGTAGGTTTTGAAGTTGAGGCAATTCCCAACGGTACGCTCCGTATCGGTATGGATGACCTGGACTGGACTCTTGGCGTGGGTTACAAGTTTGAAATCCGCATCGGCAAGAAGAAGTATCCCTTTGATGTGAACTACGCCTTGATTTACGAAAGCGAGGCTGGCCTCTGGACTCCGCTGAGCGTAGGCTTGCGCGGAAGCATCCCGTGATGAACTGACTTTTTCCGCAAAAAACTGCCCTTGTGATTAAGAATATTTTTATAGATGGCGTTCGCAGTTTAAGCGGGTTCGAGCGGGAGTTCGGACCGGGCATTACCGTGGTGTACGGGCCAAATGGCTGCGGCAAGACGACGCTGCTGGAATCCATTCATTTGCTGGGGCAGGGTTTCTCCTTTAGGGCGAAGGACTTGAAGGAGCTGATTTCGTGGAAGGCGGACGAGCTGATTATTCGCGGGAATTTCGAAGATGTGGATGCGGCCCTGGAAGGTGCGGGCTATGCTGCCGGCGGTTCCCGTAAGCGGGCGGTGCGCGTGCATCGGCGTGGTTGCGAGGTGCGTGAAAATGGCGAGAATCTGAAGTCCGCCGCGGCCTTGTTCGGAGGCTGCCCTGCGGTAATCATGCAACCCTCTGATATCGAGCTGCTGCGAGGCGCACCCGAAGTTCGCAGGCATTGGCTGGATGAAATCCTCTGCTACAGGTCTGCGGCAAACGCTGCCGTGCTGCGGCGCTACAAGCGAGTTCTGCAACAGCGCAACCAGTGGCTGAAACTCTTTAAGAAGGAGGGCGGTACCGGCGGTGCTGTGGCGGCCATGGGCGGCGAGGCACTTTTTGCGGTGCTTACGGAGCAGCTTGTTGATCTGGGGGCGAAGCTGTGGGCGGCCCGCTTGAACCTGGCGACGGAAGTCTCGCCGATTATCACCGGCTACTATAGAACGCTCTCTGGTGGGGTGGATGAAATCACCTGCGCCTACAAGAGCTCTATCCTCAAGGAGCTGGACTCCTATGAAGAGTTCGGTTGTGTGGATGAGGGGGAAATTGCAGACGGGGCTGCGGTTGCAAACGCCTCGGCGGTAGACGAAGCTGCGCTTCGTGATGCGTTCTCCCGTAAGCTTAGCGGCCTGGAACTTGTGGAACGGCTTCAGGGAATGACAATGGCAGGGCCTCACCGCGATGATCTTGGCGTGTGCATCGGCGGCTACGAGATGCGCTCCGTAGGCAGCCAGGGGCAGTGCAGGTCTGCTGCGGTTGCCATGCGCTTTGCGGCGGTGGATGTGGCGTCACGCTATCTGAGCAAGCCCATTCTGCTGCTGGACGACATCTTCGCGGAACTGGACGTTCACAGGCGTGACGCCGTGGCGTCGCTCATTCGCGAGAAGGCCTGCCAGGTGGTAATCGCGACGCCGCAAATCGAGGATTTGCCATTCACCGCCGACGCGGAAATCAAGCTGCAGTAGTTGCCTTACTCCGCTAAAATTACTTTTGCCGGGCGACGCCCGGAACGCAGACCTTGCTTTTCCTAGATACATTCGCGTTAGGGACTGTGACCCGCAAGGGCCGAGACCGTTTTACGGGCTCGGCGAGCGGGCTTCTATTTGGTGTGCCCGCGAGTAAGGCCCGACCCGGCATGCGTCTTGCCGTGGCGGATCCTGTGCCGGGGAACGCCCAAATACAAAACGCCCAAATAAAAAACGCAAAAAAAATCCGCGGCTTTGTGGGCCACGGATTTTTAAAGCTTTTTTATGAAAATGCGATTACTGACGCTCTAACGGGCGCGGTAACGTTACTTCTTGAGAAGGTCGCGGATTTCGGTGAGGAGCTTTTCTTCTGCAGACGGTTCAGGAGGTTCAGGAGGTTCTGCAGGAGCAGCTGCAGCTTCTTCTTCCTTCTTGCGCATATTCTGCATGAAGCCCATCAACTTCTTCATGACGAGGAAGACCACGATGGCGATGATGAGGAAGTCGACGACGTTCTGGATGAATGCGCCGTAGTTCAGGAACACAGCCGGCTTGTCGCCAGCGGCAGCAACGAGTTCTGCCTTGAGGTCCTTGAAGTCAACGCCACCGAGGCAGACGCCGACGGCCGGCATAACGACATCGTTAACGAAGGAGGTTACGATCTTGCCGAATGCACCACCGATGATAACACCGACGGCCATGTCAACGATATTACCCTTGAATGCGAATGCCTTGAATTCGTCAAGAAGGGAAGTTGCTTTTCCTTTGATACCCATGATGGGCTCCTTTTGTTGAGTTTTATACAAAAATAGTTTAAACCTTGGGTTTGGCAAGTGCGATTTCTAAATTGTGTGCGCTATGTCATGGTTGATTCTCGCCCTCGCTTCTGCTTTTTTCCTTGGCTGTTACGACTTGGCCAAAAAGAAGTCGGTTCAGGACAATGCGGTGCGCCCGGTCCTGTTCCTGTGCAGTGCCTTTTACGCCCTGCTGATGTCTCCGATTCTGATTTCGGGGCAGTGCGATAGCCTGCCGCTGCAGAGCCACCTGTACCTGGCGGGGAAGGCCCTGATTGTGGGTGGCAGCTGGATTCTGACCTACAACGCGCTGGCGCACCTGCCGCTTTCTATCGCCACGACTATCCGAGCCCTGGCGCCGGTCTTTACGATTTTCATTGCGGTGACTTTTATGGGAGAACGTCCCTTTGCCATGCAGTGGGCTGGTGTTGCGGTTTGTATTGCTTCCTACGTGGCCCTAAGCATGGCCGGTCGCAAGGAGATGGGGCATTTCTTCAGCAACGGCTGGGTGATTTCCATGCTGCTGGGGACGATCCTTGCGGCATGCAGCGGCGTGTACGACAAGTTCATCTTGCAGCGTATGGACTTCGAGCCGCTGACGGTGCAGGTGTGGTTCAGCATCTACATGGCCTTGCTCCAATTTATCATTGCCGCGGTGACGTGGTATCCCAAGCGGACCTCTACGACTCCCTTCAAGTTCCGCTGGACTTTTTTGCTGGTGGCGGTGCTGCTGATTGTGGCGGACCGCTGCTATTTCCTGGCGGTGAGCGACCCCGATGCGCTGATTTCCCTGATTACGGTGTTTAGGCGTTCCAGTGTGCTTATCGGCTTTGTGGCAGGCCTCCTCATCTTCAAGGAGAAGAAGAGTGCGCTTAAGTGGGCGGCGCTGTTCGGCATTATTACGGGGCTTTGCCTGATCGCCTTGGGCAAGGGCTAGCGGCGGGCTAGGTGCGAGATGATTGGAATTACTGGGCAGATAGGTGCTGGGAAGTCCTTTGTGGGCCAGATGCTACGGGGGCGCGGTCATAAGGTTTTGGACGCGGACGTGACGGTCCACAAACTGTACCGGGATGATGCCCTGCTGCGCCAGGCCATTTCCGCCCAGTTCGGCGAATGTGCGCTCACCGCAGATGGTGTCGACCGCAAGTTCATCGCCGACTTGATTTTCAGAAACCCATCGGCCCGTAAACAGCTGGAAAAGCTGGTCTACCCGGCGCTGACCCGCTACATCCTCCAGGAGAATCCGGATTTCGTGGAGGCAGCCCTCTTTGAAAATGTTCCTGAAATCGTAGCTGCCCTGGACGAAATCTGGGTCGTAACCGCCCCTGCAGAGGTTCGCCTGCAGCGCTTGACCGCCCCTGGCCGCGGCTTGTCGCCCGAAGACGCCCGCCGCCGCATGCAGCTCCAGTCTGCCAAGGAACGCCCCGAGTTCTGGCAGGAACTTTTCCCCGGCAAGGAACTTCGCTTCATCGACAACGGCGGCGACTGCCCTCCGCGAATTTAATCGGCGAGTTTCTGCAAATTTATCTGCAAAAAATGCAGCGCCCTTTGACATTGCATTGGGCACTGCATTCTGGAGGTTGGTATTAGGATCTTTTGCTAATTAGGATTAGCGAATTTTCTTACCCTTGACGCTGATGTAGCGCTTGATGCCGTTGGCGTCGGTGTATTCTACCTGAACCTTGTGACCGCGGATAACGAGACGCTTGCCTGATGCCTGAACGTTGGACTTGTTGATGTTGTTGCGAACGGAAGGAAGTGCCGTCAGTTCGGTCTTGAGAGCGGGCTTCGTGGTCACGTCGTAGCTGGAACCGGTTGTGGCGATGGCCTGGAGGCTACCGATGACGTAGGCGAAGGGAGCGTTCCAGTTGATGGCTACTTCGTTGGTGGCGTAGCTGCAAGAGTTGTCGTAGTAGGAACGTGCGGGAGCATTGGGGTTGTTGTAGGTCTTTGCGCAGTCATCGGCAGAAGCGTTGGGACCACCGGCTATCATGCCCGGAACTGGGGCGTCGATGCCGTCCGCCTGGCTGGGACGATGATGGGGATTCATGGTGGGGTTCACGCCGTAGCCGGTGAGATAGGATCGATCCAGCGGATTGCGACCGAGAATGTAGTCTATGATGCCGTTGGCTGCATTCAGGTACTTTTCTTCCTTGGTCAGGATGTAGGCGTGGATAAGGATCATGCCCTTGTTGGCAGCAACGCCATTGGATCCCCAGTAGAAGTCTCCCTTACCGAGAGCTACACCGTAGCCGTTGTTGTCAAGGGACTTTACATAGTCATCAGCCATAGAGGTGATGATGGTCTTTGCCGAATCCACCAATTCGGCATCGAAGAGATCCGGATTGGTTGCCATGGTGAAGATGCCCAGCATGTAGTTGTTTGCCCAGCCCTGGAGAGAAGCTTTTCTTCTGTTGACGGGGAGCGCCTTGCTCTTGATTTCGCCGAGGAGGGTTTCTTCACCACTGACGCGATAAAGTTCGATCAGAGTCCACATGCGAGATGCCCAGGCGACGGCATTGGTGTAAGAACCTGTGCCTACGTCACGAGGCTGTTCATAAATTGCGTTGGGGTTGAGGGCAGCCCAGTTGTGAGCCTTTTGGGCAGCTTCGATGCATTTTTTTGAAAAATCTTCGTCGTAAGGCTTGTAAACTTCGGAAGCGAGTGCCATGACTGCGGCGAAGTCCCAGGTTGCTTCTACACCCTTGCCGATTGCGAAACGCTGAGCTGTCGTCTTTGCCGGCATCACGGTGCCTGCAAACTTGAGAGTGGTCAGTTTGTGGAATACTCCGCCATCGGTGTCCTGCATGGTTAACATCCAATCCAGGTTCCAGCGGATTTCGTCCAAAATGTCTGGAATGTCGTTCTTGCTTTCGGGAATGTTCAGGTTCAGCTTGCCGAAGTATTCCTTGTTCTGCTGGTATAGCTGTAGGAGTGTGTAGGTGGAAATGCCCGAGTTTACGATGTACTTGCCGTAGTCGCCGGCATCATACCAACCCTTGGAGCCATTGAAGGTGGCTTCGGTGTCGGTAATGCCGGTGGAGGCGTGGTACTTTACCGCGGTGTCGGGGTGGCCTGCCTCACGAGCGTAAATGCCCGCGAATTCTTCGGTGAGGGCAGTGGATGCGCGCTGGAAGTAGAAGAACTTGAGGGATGCCTTGGCTGCGTCTTCAAGGGCATTATCGCCGATGATGATCTCGTGACCAACCTGAGTGTCGCCTACGTATGCGGTATAGGTTCCTGCGGTCTTCAATTCCGAAAAATCAACCAGGGATGCTGCGGTGTCGCCTGCGGGAGCCCAGGTCTGTGCTTCGGGAGCTTTTACGGTAAGAACGGTTTTGCCGTCTTTGTCCTTGAAAACGACGTCCTTGCCTTCGGCGTCGATAACGGCCATTTGCTTTTGAGCGTTGGTAAGGAAACCTACCTGGTTCTGGAAAGCCTTTGCTGCAAACAGCGACGGGGCTGCGATTGCGGAAACGGTCAATGCCGTGGCGATAGTCTTGGAAATGTTCATTTTTAACACCCTTAATTGTTTTCTTTAAATCTAAACCATTATGGCATTGAACAGTATGGTACTGTGGTAACAAAGTGTTTTCTCTTGAAAACAGGGGGAGCTTTTGTTTACAAGTGTGTCCTACTTTTTTGAAAAAAAGGAATACTTGTTTTTATATTTCAAGCTATGAATCATTATGTTCATGAGTTTGCGCAGTTTTTGCGGCTGCATCTAACGTCGATTTCCGTGGGAATCGTGGCAACCTTGCTGATGATTTATGGTGCCCACATAAATGCCTATTTTAAGAAAATCACAAGGAGCATTCCTTTTGTTGGCCGATTTGCCCTTTTTGTGGTGATGTGTTCTGCGGGTTATGCCTTTGTAAGCTCCCAGACGGTTAAGCTTTTTCGCGACTTTTTGCGTACACAGGCCGACTGGCCCCTGATAGGAATTATTGCCGGAAGTTTTGTGGTGCTGGCCATCATGGCCTATCGCGGCAAGGACGTTTAGTTTTTTGGAGGAAAAATGGAACAAGCTGTAGTTGATTCCTGGATTTTTGCCTACGGCACCTTTTGGGCGCTGGTGCCGCCCATAGTGGCGATTGTACTTGCCCTCATCACCAAGGAGGTGTACTCGTCGCTTTTTCTGGGTGTGGTCATGGGCGGTCTCTTTATCAGTCAGGGAAATTTTGGAAGCTTCCTGGATGCCGTCTTTGCCAATGGCATGATCAAGCAGGTTAGCGATCCGGGGAATGTGGGCATCCTCTTCTTCCTGGTGATCCTTGGAACCATGGTGGCGCTGATGAACAAGGCTGGGGGCTCTGCGGCCTTTGGTAATTGGGCGAAGAAACATATTAAAACGAAGATAGGCGCTCAATGTGCAACGATTTGCCTGGGCGTGCTGATTTTCGTGGACGACTACTTTAACTGCCTCACCGTCGGCAGCGTGATGCGCCCGGTGACGGACAAGTTCAAGGTCAGCCACGAGAAGCTGGCGTACTTGATTGATTCCACGGCGGCACCCATTTGCATCATCGCGCCTATCAGCTCCTGGGCCGCTGCGGTGACGGGCTTTGTAGATGGCGAAGATGGCCTAGGCCTTTTTGTGAAGGCCATTCCCTTTAACTTCTACGCTCTCTTTACCTTGGTGGCCATGTTCGCCCTGGTACTTTTCAATGTGGAATTCGGACCAATGCGCAAGTACGAAGATGCCGAAAAAATTTTGGACGCCCAGATGAAGGAGGTGCGCGAACCGGAAGGCCGCGGCGGTGTCGTTGACCTTGTTTTTCCCATAGTATGCTTGATTCTCTTCTGCGTTATCGGAATGATTTACACCGGAGGATTCTTTGCCTCGGGCGCAGAGCACAAGGGCTTTGTGCAGGCTTTTGCCGATAGCAACGCCTCTGTGGGGCTTGTGCTGGGGAGCTTTGCCGCATTCCTTTTGACCGTAATCTGGTACCTGACCCGTAAGGTGCTTGATTTTAACAAGTGTCTGGAGTGCTTGCCCGACGGTTTCAAGGCCATGGTTCCTGCCATACTGATCTTGACCTTGGCCTGGAGCCTCAAGGGAACTACCGATGCCCTGGGTGCAAAGGAGTTCGTAGCTGGAATCGTTAGCAATAGCGCTGCCGGATTCATGAACTTCATGCCGGCACTGATTTTTGTTATCGCCATTTTCCTGGCCTTTGCAACGGGAACTTCCTGGGGAACCTTTGGCATCTTGATTCCCATAGTGGTGGCTGCCTTTAGCGGCGTGGATTATCAGCTGATGATCATTTCCATTTCGGCTTGCATGGCAGGTGCCGTTTGCGGTGACCATATTTCGCCTATTTCCGATACGACGATTATGGCCAGTGCCGGCGCCCAGTGCAATCATGTGAACCACGTGAACACCCAGCTGCCCTACGCCTTGAGCGTTGCTGGAATCAGCTTCATTTCCTTTGTGGTGGCGGGCTTTACCCGTAGCGCTCTGGTTTCCCTGGCGCTGGGCGTGCTGCTGATTGTTGGCGGACTCTTCGTCATGAAGAAGAAAAAGGTGTACTTTAATCCTTTGAAGAATTCTTCGAAGAAGGGCTGACTTGTGCAAGGACAATGGCCACGGCCATTAAAATACAGCCGATTGCCTCTTGAGCGCTGAAACGTTCGCCAAGAACGATCCAGCCGGAAAGCACGGCGAATACGGATTCCAAGCTCATCAATAGCGACGCTACGGTGGGCTTTATCTTATTCTGGGCGATAATCTGCAATGTGTAGGCGACGCCTGTAGAAAGTATGGCCGCGTACAGCAGCGGAATCCAGGCGCTCAGGTGAGAGTAGGCGTTTATGGCCGAGGCGAGTACGACTGCGGAACACTTCAGATCGATAAATACCATGGGTATAGTGCTTAAAATGGCTGCGACAAAAAACTGCAGGCAGGAAAGTCGCACTCCATCCACGTGGGCTGCAAACTTGTCCACCACCAGAATGTGCATGGCGAATGCCAGGGCGCAAAGTAGCGATACACCATCGGAGAATTCAATGGAAAAGTCGCCCTTGATGCAAAGTAGGTAGAGACCCACCAGGGTTATACCCACGCAGAGCCAAATCCTAGGGGAATTCTTCTTGCCTAAAAACAGGCTCAGCACTGGCACCAGGATAATGTAGCAGGCCGTAAGGAACCCAGACTTGCCCGCGGAGGTTCCCAGATAAATTCCCGCCTGCTGCAGGTTCATGGCGAAGAACAGCACAAGGCCGCAGCACAGCCCCGCCTTCCACAGGAGCTTTCGCTCCGCGGCGGTGGAGGGACGCTTCGGGGACTTCTTCATGGCGTCCAGAACCTTGAATACCAGCAGCAGGAATCCTGTGCCAACGAAGTTGCGCACGCAGGTGAATACGAAGGGGCCCGCCGTGTTGCCTTCCGCCTGGGCCACAAAGGTGGAACCCCAGATGAATGCCGCTAGAACCAGAAGGAAACTGTAACCGATGTTTGCCATAATACTTTTTTTGTGAAAAATGCTGATCCATAGATAGCAAAAATGAACATGCCGTGTTTGAGTTTCTTTGACGCTCATGATAAGGTCTTTCGTCGTATTTTTAGAAAAATCTAAAAAAGTGTAGTGTTTTGCAGGTGTGAAACGCTACTTAATATATGAAACCCGTTGACTGGTAAATCGTATCGGCAACAAACGGCCCATTTTCATTATGTTTTCCCAATGGGTGTAGCAGGCGATGCTATATTTATGGAGACATTTTGATTTCGAGAGGAATCTTGTTCCTGTATTGAAAAGTCTGGTAAACTTTACGTTAGCAAGGAACAGGACGATGCTCGCACCCAATCGGGTGCGGGTCGTTTGTTGCTTATTGCTAACAGGTTTACCAGAGCCTTCAATACATAAGCCTTACGACTCCGCACCTTTTTTATTTCCTGAAAATCGTGCGATTATGGTAAGGCTTGAGCGACCCGAATGTGGACGCTTAAACAGGGCTTAACTTGTAACCCCGCCACGCGCGGAAAGGAATGATATATGAAATGGTTAAAAATAATGACAATTCTATTCATGTTTTGTCTGCTGCAGGGATGTGCCACGATACTTAATGGCTCAAAAAAATCCATTATGGTGTCCTCGTCTGAAGACAACACGAAAGTGACTGTTTTATATGAAGGGAAAATGATGACTGGAAAAAATGTTGCCATGATAAGGGCGAAAAAAGGAACAATCACAGCCATGGGTGAAAAGAAAGGGTGTACCACAACGCAACGAATAGTTGAATCTAGCGGTGATTGGGGATGGTATATAGCCGGCAACTTGTTTTCTTGGTATGTATTTGGTTGGATTATAGATCCAATCACTGGCGGATTGTGGTATTACGATGAAACGGAAATTGATGTTACACCAGTTTGTTTAGAAAAGGAGGAAGAAAAAGATGAGTAAAATGGTGCTTGCTATAGTGTTAATATTCATTGCGCTATTTATGACTAGTTGTGGCTTTGGACGCGTTCATCAATGCATGGAGGCGCATCCTGGCTGTCGTTGGAATTGTGAACTTCAATACGGTTGGACCGGGTATCATGGGGCTGAGCATGATGAACTTGTACAAAAGGCTGCAGTAGAACGCTGCTATTGGTAAGGGAAGAAAAAGGCAGGCTCTTTCGAGTCTGCCTTTTGTAAAGTTAATGCCGGTCTTCGCCGATACGACTGTTTCTGCGAACCGTCAGAAAGTAAATTTCAGGAATTTCTTGATTTCAGCAAAGCAGGTCCGGTGCGTTTCGATGTTTATGCCCATGGATGGGTGATGCATGCACCAGATGGGAACGGAGGGGAAACCGTCAAGCGTAAACAGATGCAGATGAATCCCTGCGCAATCCCTGCTAATCACAGTTTGCTGTCGTGCCCCGGGCAGATATTTCCATTCCAGGTTGTCCCAGCCCCAGCCGACAATCAAGTCCGGCTTTAAAATCTGCATCACCTCGCGCAAAGCCTCTGCGGATAATTTCTTCAATTCTGCGGTCAGGTAACGCTTGTCGGCATGGTTGCCTTCTCCAACGCTTTTTTGGAAAAAGTTGTAGAATGCAATCTTGTCGTAAACCGCATGAGGGTTGTCATTGCGGTTTGCTGTCAGGACATTCGCCGTATTGCGATGGCAATGAGTCCAGTCGGGAAGAACCTTCCCTGCATCAAGAGCACCAAGGAAATCATTCTCTACCACGTCACGTGTCCATTCGTGATAAGCATTGTTTGACTGCGGTCCATAATGCGATTCGCCTAGCACAAGAATCCTGAACGGACTTGCGGCATAACCTTTGCCAACGTAAGGATAAAAGTTGATGCTTTGTGAAGCGGAAAAGAGAGGGTCAAAAACAATGGTTGACATGATTAACCCTTGGATGACAAAATTTTGTGAAAAGAATCTTCAATAAGATTAATATTCGGTATAAAATCTTTATCCTGTCTAAAGTCATTAAACACATTGTTTAATTTCTTTTCAATGCGTTCAATGTTGTTAAAATCATTTTGGTTTATGAGTGATTTCCCGTCCTCAATAACATCCAGTTTTTGTTCAATAAATTGTAACAGTTGAAAACTGAGCGTCTGTTTTTCCTTTACATTCGACTGCAATATTGGCATAAACTCATCAAGATCTTGAATTGTTTTAGCAATTGTAGCCTTTCGTTCCTCATTTTCTTGCTGTCTAATTTTTTCTTCACGTTCCTTTTTAACTTCTTCTATTCGCTGTAGCTTTACAAACTCTTCTTCTTCTTTCTTCTTTTGGTTTTCAAGGCGTTCTTGTTTTATCGCATCATGATTCAACTTTTCAACAGCAGCTTCAATCCTTTCTTTATTAATGTCAAAAAAGTCTTTATCAATGGACTCTAGTATTGTTGAATAGTATTGATACTTGTCTCTGTTATTTATTTCATAATTACTTTGCTCAATTTTGGAATTTTCCAATTCCTTTGAAAGATCATCTAATCTTTTCTTGTGTCCAAAATTCAGGAATGAACCTGCCTTAAACTCCTCCTCGTAAGCCAGCTGTTTTCTTTCTATTTCTTGCAGTAGTTTCTTTACGTTCATTTCATATTCTGAACAAAATTTCTGAGCCTCTTTTACTTTTTTTACATCTTTTAACTCGCCTAAAATATAAGAGGCTATCTTCTGTATTTTTTCTTGTTTCTTATGTATTGCTCTTTTTCGTAAAACGCAAATGATTGCTAATGTAATAGCAATAAGAACCAAAAAAATAAAAATGATTTTCATGTAATCATCCATGTTTAAGCCCTGCCGATCAAATCATTCTTTAGATTACTGCTATTGAATGATTTGTCTATTTCTAAATATTTTATACAATCCTCAAGATTTCCTTGCGATTTAAGATATGCTGAGTAAAGTTCGTTTTTTTGTTTTTCTAAATTGCCTATATCTGATGAGATGAGAACGTATTTGTCCATATCGCCTATATATTGACGACGTTCATTTTCTAGGAATTTAATATGTTCGCTCAATAGCTCTCGCTCCTTTGAATATATTTTTTCTAGACAATCAAGTTGAGCTTTGTAGAAATCAATTTTCTTTTCATACGCAGCCGATGCAGCTTCAATAGCAAACTTGATAAGTTCACATTGTTGCTTACACATAGCTTCTTCATGACGGTTCCGCTCTTGAGTCATTTTTTCGTCATGTTCATTTTGAATGGTTAGCATTTTTTCTTGGTGCAACTGATCCATTTGCTTCATTTGATTTTGTAGTTCCGCCAATTTAATTTCCTGTAGTTTTTGCAAATTGTGATCAATCATATTAACTGCAGAAGATGCTACTGTGCCAACACTACTTACAGCGGATGAAACAACGCCACCAACGCTACCAATAGCAGACGTTGCCACGCCACCAACGCTACCAATAGCAGACATTGCCACGTTGCCAACGTCAACACCCGACTTACCCAGATCACCAATTAATTTTTTTATTCCATCAAAAGAAGAATTTTGATTAGACATAAACAACCTCTTTGTAGAAAAAAAGAACGTGATAATTTTTAGATTTTCTGTTTTGAGCGCTTGCGTTTATTTTCATGGATCATCGCGTTTCCCGTTGGTTTTGCCGACCATTTTTAATTTAATTCAGGAGCGCGACGGTTGGTGTCGTTTGCAGAAAACTCCGCATTTTTTGTACAAAAAAAAAGCGTGGAGTTCGTGCAACTTACTCATTCAAGGTTCGGCAAAACCATCACAGAATAAACGCAAAAACCCACGCCATAGGGCGCGAGTCAATGCTGCTTAGTCTTCTGTGAATACAAAATTTTGCCGATTTTGAATGAAAGCCAAGAGCAAAGCTCTCAATATGTCAGAAAATTCTACTCTATAATCAGTCCTCTCGGAAATTTACCCATTGAACATAACTTTTTAGGGGACGAATGTCAACACGTTCCCGTAGATTTCCTTGAAAAACCGGAAAAAGTATTGAGTACGACAATTAGTGTCGCTCTTTTTGCCTATATTAAAATGTGAAAAACGGAGTTTTTATGGAAAAGATGGCTCGCGGCGAACGGATGATCCGGATATTTGTTTATCTGATGACCCACCACACCTACCGTTATTCTGTCGCTGAAATTATGGAAAACCTGGGAATTCACAAAGGGGAACTTCGCAGCGTCCAGCGCGATATGGTTTCGTTGTTAGACATGCCCGGGGATTATGTCTCGCGTAGTCAGGAACGGGCAATCACATATTACCAGGCGAATGCCGCCAGGGCTTCGAAGTTCATTCTGTCGGATTTTGACGACATACTTTTGCAGTTCGTTTTTTTGCAGCGTATTTCGAGTATTTACCCGGCTACGTCTTCGTTAATCACCGAACTTGTGGATAAAATAAAGGGAAGCCTTCCTGCAAAATTGAAAGACAATGTTGACTATTCTGGCAAATCGCTAAACGGGCGAATTCTGTTTATGGGAACTCCACCGGAATATGACTGCGATATCGGAAAAAAGCTGACGGTCGTCTTGAAGGCCATTGAGAAAAACCGAAGGATTATGGTTGAATACGAGGATAATTTTGGGCGCACGACGAAAAAAATGCGAACGCCGTTAGCGCTTGTCATTGACCGCGGTGAACTCTACGTGGCCTGCGTCTCTGAAAGCCTTCCTGGAAATACATACACCCTGAAACTTCGCCGCATGAAATCGGTGCAGCTTACCAATGTTGGCTTTGAACCAAAAGCAGTCGATCTTGAAAATGTCAGAAATCGAGTACGTTCCGGCGGAATGTTTTTTGGCGAGCAAAATCCGAACTGCGAAGATATCTCCATTTATTTCCCGAGCTACATGCAGAATGTTCTCATGGAAGGTCCGTACAATCGCTCCATGAAAATTTCAAAATCCGATGAGTACACGGTTCGCGTCACGATGAAGGCGGAAGTGAACGACTCCCTCAAACAATGGGTATTGAGCCATGGCGCAAATGCCGAAGTCGAAAAGCCCGAATCCCTGAGGCGCTTGATTATCGATTCCGCAAAAGCGATTGTCAATCTTTATCGAAGGTGAATTTTGTGTAAAGTAATCAAAAAAGGCAGGCTTCAAAAGAAGTCTGCTTTTATGAACCTAAGGCTGATGTTTAGATTAACGGACGACTTTTCGATCATCTGCAGTCATGTCCAAGAAGGCTTGAATGCTCATTGAACCCTTGTCGCCGTCCTTGCGTTTACGGACAGAAACCTGATTTTCATTGGCTTCTTTTTCGCCTACGATAAGAATGTAGGGCACCTTCTGAATTTCACATTGACGGATTTTATAGCCCAGCTTTTCATTAGACTCGTCAATTTCTGTTCTAACGCCGGCGTTTACCAGTTCGCGTTCCACCTTGTGGGCGTATTCAGCGAACTTTTCGGAAATGGGGAGGACGCGTGCCTGGACTGGAGCCAACCACAGCGGGAAATCGCCCATGAATTCTTCGATGAGGATGCCCAGGAAGCGTTCGATGGAACCCACGGCTGCGCGGTGCAACATAACGGGGATGTGCTTCTGGTTGTCCTTACCCACATATTCAGCACCAAGGCGCTGGGGCAGGTTGAAGTCCACCTGGATGGTGCCGCACTGCCAATCACGGCCGAGGGAGTCCTTCAGGGTGAATTCAAGCTTCGGACCATAGAAGGCGCCTTCGCCCGGGTTCAGAATGTAGTCGAGGCCGGCGAGCTTGGTGGCTTCTTCGAGAGCGGCTTCTGCCTTGTCCCAAAGTTCGTCAGAACCAACGCGGCGTTCCGGACGGGTGGAGAACTTCACCACGATGGAATCAAAACCGAAGTCGTGGTAGATTTCCTTCACGAGAGCGCAGAAGTCAGCCACTTCGGAAGCGATCTGTTCTTCGGTACAGAAGATATGAGCGTCATCCTGCACGAAGCCGCGGACGCGCATCAAACCGTGCATGGTACCGGCAGGTTCGTAACGGTGGCACTTACCGAATTCAGCAAGACGCATCGGGAGATCACGCCAGCTACGGAGGCCGGTGTTGAAGATCTGAATGTGGCAGGGGCAGTTCATGGGCTTCACAGCCATTTCAACGTCGCCAGCCATGGTCTTGAACATGTTTTCGTTGTATTTGTCGGCGTGGCCGGACTTGATCCACAAAGTCTTGTTCACGATTTCCGGAGTAATCACTTCCAGGTAACCGCGACGGTCGATCTTACCACGGATGTAGTCCTTGAGGGCGTTCACCATCTTGGTGCCGTTGGGGTGCCA
>JAZLKH010000090.1:0-15155 GCA_045597545.1 Fibrobacter sp. | reverse complement strand
GTGTATATCCAGTACCCACCATGGCGCTGATAAACGTTGTTGGAGTCAAGGCTAAAGGCGAAGGGGTAGAACCTATTGACCGCAATTCCAATGACCCCCAGCGCAAGGACAAACACAAGCAGTCGACTATGAATTTTGGAGAGGCCGCCACAAGCGTGCTTGCTCAAAAAATATAGCCACAGGTAGGCGCAGAACATATTGGACACAAAAAGCCAGCTATTTCCAAAGTAGTTCATGCACCAGGCCAAGGTTCCCTCGGTACCGTCGCTAGTAAAAACAAGGGGGTCTACCACGCAGTTCAAAAGAACCAGGACCAGCAGCACCAAAAGTGCAATATTTTCGGCATTACGCAAGTGCAAGCGCCAGGCATTGCCACCTAACACCACAGACGTCAACACGACGCCAAAGGCATTGGCCACATAAATACTTGCTAATGAAATTTGCATGGTTCTAACACTTCCCGATGCAAATATAAGTATAATGGGCGAACGATTACTCCATCAGCAAGCAAACATCAAAGGTTTTGCACCTTATTTTTGCGCAATTCGCTGTGGATGGCGTTTATAAAGCCATCTGTACCATACTTTCGCAAGTTTTGTCTAGCAAAACCGATGGAAACCACCAGTTTATAGGGGGTCAGTCCCCTGGAATTAAAGCTATCCAACCCAATTTCCACCGCCTGGATACAGGAATTGACTTCGGCATCGTTCTTGGCGTTCAAAAGAACAATAAACTCATCCCCGGAATACCGTACGGCCACCCCCACATTTCCCAGGGTATTCTGCAAAATTGCAGCCAGGTGGACCAGGGCGTTATCCCCCATGGCATAGCCCAAGCTTAGGTTTATGGATTTTAGCCCCGTAACGTTAATCATCAGGGCCCTCACCTCGGGATTCGACGTCAAGGCCAAGAACTTTAGATGATGATCCAAGTAGACACGGTTGTAAAGTCCAGTCAAGCCATCCTTAAAGACAAGCTCATTCTGCAAGCACATGACGATCCCCGCCATGGCAATGGCAAGGCTTACTGCAATAGTGGAAATGCCGTAGAACAAGGCCTGGGCCATGGTGCCCACCAGCAGAGGAACAATGTAAACTCCCAGGGGGAACATCTTAAGGATACCGCTCTTACTGCGGCACATATAATACACCACAATACTGTCTACGGTAATAAGGTAATCCGCAGCGGTGTAAAGCCAAAATCCCCACTTGCGATGATAGACGTTGTCCGCATCGATGGTAAAAATAAAGGGGCAGAACAAGTTGACGACGATTCCCACAATGCCGGCAATCAGCACCCCGTACAGGACTTTTTGGTGGATGTCAGAAACACCTCGTCCCACATGGCGTGTCAGGAATGCGAACCAAAGGTAGGCGCAAATCAAATTAGAGGCGTAAAGCCAACTGTCCCCGCAATACGCCAAGAACTTGATGGGCATACCGCGGACACCGTCAATGGTAAAAAGCACCGGATCCACAACACACGAAACCAAGGTCAGGATAAGCATTCCCAACAGTGTCATATTTTCCTTATTGCGGACACGGAAACGCCATGTGTTGCACAGCAGCACCACAGCGAGTAAAACAACACCGACAAAATCGGCTACATAGATAGCTGTTAAATTTGTATACATACCCTAACCCTCTCTATCGACGAATATAAACTCGAGATTTGGGTTAAGGTACGTTCGTTCACAAAAAAGTTGTTTTTTTACACTTTTGTGACAAAAGGAGGCAAAATAGCCGGTGGGGCGGCGCAGGCTACTTCGCTTCCAAGAGTTTTTGTACGCTTTGTGCGAACTTTTCCAGAGACGGGTCGCGAGCGCCCATCAGAAGGATGGTATCACCGGGCTTAGCGGCGGCCACCATGGCCTTGGCGCATTCATCGCGGTTTTCGATATAGATGGCGTCGGAGCCCTTGGCGACAAGGTCGGCAACGAGGTCTCCTGCGGAAATGTCGCGGGTGACGGTACCGCCAGCGTAGTAGATTTCGCTGAAGTACATGGAATCGACGACGCCATTTTCTGCGGCAGCGGACTGTTCGCCGGCAGTTGCTGCAGCGGGATTGCGCAACGCCTTATTGATGAATTCCACCAGGTCGTTGCGCAGGAAACGTGTGGGGCCAAATCCGTGGGGCTGGAACCAGGCAAGTACGCGGCCAGAAGTAAAGCTCTGGGCGCTCTTGATGCTTGCAGAAATCTTTGCAGGATTATGGGCGAAGTCGTCCACCAAGGTGACTCCATTGAAAGTTCCAAGAATCTGATGGCGGCGGAACACTCCCGGGAAAGAGCTGAGGGCGTCCGCGCAAGTCCTAAGACTTACGCCGGCCTTGAGCGCGGCAGCGGTTGCTGCCAGGGCATTTTCCATATTGTGGCGGCCCGGCAGCGGTACCGTAAACTTCACCAGTTCGTTGTTGTGACGGCAGCGGAAAATAATGTTCGGGCCATCGGTGCGGAAATCAATGCCCTGGACGCCCACATAACTTTCAGTACCGAAATCGTTATGACGATCCTGGCTGAAAGGCTTTGCCAGCGGGTGAGCGTCATTCACAATCAAAGTCTTGCCGTTATTCAAAATGTTGTCGCGGAACTTGCCGAAAATTTCCTGCAGTTCGCTCATTTCCTTGTGGTCCTTGTCCACGTTCAAAATGAGGCCCACTTCGGGTTCGTAGCGAACCAGAGTTCCATCGCTTTCGTCAGCTTCAACCACAAGCCATTCGCCCTTACCGCTGACTGCGTTACCAATCTTGCCTTCCTTCTGGAGGTTCACAAGGCCAGCGCCAGTCATTACAGAGGGCTGCAAACCGGCGTACTGCAGAATGTGATAAATCATGGCAGTAACAGTAGACTTACCGCTAGTGCCGCTGACCGCAATGGTCTTTGCTTCCTAGGAAATCTTTGCCAGCATTTCGCTGCGGTGCATCACCTTCACACCAAGTTCCTTGGCACGCTTCAAATCCGGATTAGTATCTTCGATGGCGGTACTGACCACTACCGCAGACAAGTCGGCGGAAATTCCGGAGCCGTCCTGGGCGAAGCACTTGATACCGCACTCCTCCAGCTGTTCCATAACCCGGGGCTTCTCGCAGTTGCCTGCAAGATATTCACCAAACTGACGGTCGGATCCGCGGACTTCAACACCGCGGCCAGCAAGATACTGACCGATGGCACTCATGCCCACACCAGCAACACCGATAAAGAAATAAGAAGACATTTTCTGCAACGAGCCCGCCCTAAAGGGCTTTGAGAAATGAGTACGCTCGTATTACTCGCTTTGAGTTTGTTAATACCAATATATTATTATGCCTAGGAGGCTCAAAGCCCAGCTCCGCTGGGCAACCTCACCTCTCACAGCTCACTACTACAACAAATCAGGATCAATTGTGGGTTCATAACCGGGTTCCACGAAGTCTTCGGCAGAAATGCCCTTACGGCGGGCAGCCTTCATCTGCTTGATGAGCTTGCGTTCAGCGGCTTTTGCCTTGCGAGCGGCGGCTCGCTCCTTGCGTTCAGCCAAGCGCTGGGCACGCGTCTTACGTTCCTTGAGTTCAGGGGCAACGCCATCGAACAGAGAGGTTTCTTCTTCGTCGTCAAAGAAGTCATCGTATTCCTCATCTTCGTTGGCAAAGCGGATGCCAGCATCAAAGTCACGGAAACCTTCATCTTCATCGTAGACAGGAGCCTCGGCGGGGCACTCCTTCTTCAACAGTTTGAGAACTTGTTCAAAAGGTTTTTCCAAAGGAACCTTGAACTTCATCTTCTTTCCGGTACGAGGATGAATCAACTCAATCTTCACCGCCTGCAACAGCTGAGCCGGAGCCATCTCCAAGACCTTTTCAGCCAATTCACGCAGCAAGGTGGGAACGCGGTTCAAGGCATCTTCGCGGCCATCGTACAGCGGATCGCCTACAACAGGGTGACCGGTATAGCGGCTATGCACGCGAATCTGATGGGTGCGTCCAGATTCCAGCTGCAGTTCCAAAAGGGTCGCAAAGGCAAAGAACTTCTTTGCAACAAAGTGAGTGCGGCTTTCCTTGCCACCCTTCACCACAGCCATCTTCAGACGATTCTTAGGATTGCGGCCAATGGGAGCGTCAATGACACCTTCCAAGTCGCGAGGACTTCCCCACACCAGAGCATTATAAGTGCGGTGCAAAGTACGGGTTTCAAGCTGATGGGCCAAGTGCCTATGGGCAGCGTCGTTCTTTGCCACCACCATGAGGCCCGGCGTATCCTTGTCCAAGCGATGCACAATACCCGGGCGCAGCGGTCCGTTCACCGCAGAGAGGTTTTCCTTGAAATGATACAGAAGACCGGCGGCAAGAGTGCCCTTGCTTACGCCATTACCCGGATGCACCACCAGGTTGCGGGGCTTGTTCAGCACCACGATATCTTCATCTTCGTAGACAATGTCCAAAGGAATCTCTTCGGGCTCCAGCGTAGAAGCTTCCTTTTCGGGGAGGCTGTTCACTACAACCACCATGCCCGTTTCCACGCGGAAGTTCTTGGGAGTGGCAACCCCACCAACCTTCACTTCGCCAGCCGCAATCAGCTTCTGCACATCGGTACGGGAAACATTTTCCAAAACGCCAACAAGAAACTTGTCGATGCGTTCACCATTCTTCTTTTCGTCTACTAAATAATTCATAATAGCTTCGAGGTCGCTTCGCTCTGAGTTTTGAGCTCGGTCGTTCCACTTCCTTTGAGGTTATTTTGTTTCTGCGTCTTTCGCTTCCTTGGCGGCTTTTGCTGCAGCCTCTTCTTCCTTGATCTGCTTATGCAACTTGCGCAAGATTATCGGAGAAAGAATCACAAGGGCAACGCCCACCGTCACAAAGGAATCGGCCACGTTGAAGGTAGGGAATCGGGTCATGATGAAATCGGGGAAGTCACAGTCGATAAAGTCCACCACCATCTGCAAACGCATACGGTCGATGAAGTTGCCGATGGCGCCGCCAATAATCATCACCACACCCATGCGGCTCAGATAGTCGCGCTTGTCGATACTCCTGTAGAACCAGAACAGCACCCCTGCGGCCACAACGGAAATCAGCAAGAAGAACAACCAGGGCGGCAAGAAGGGCATCAGGTCCTGAGGACGGCTGCTAAAGGCTGCGCCCTTGTTGAACACCAGCTGAAAGCGAGCCAGCTCGCCAATGACGTTCACGATTTCATGATTGGGGGCGCCAGTCTCGTTGGTAAAGCGAGCCAAGGCCCACAGCTTCGTCAGCTGGTCCGCAACGATGCTGAAAATAATGATTGCAATATGGAAAGGTAACTTGTTATAGAACTTCATAAAATATCTCTAATTCCTTCGTCGCTTCGTTCCTCAGGATGACTCCGGAAAAACTCCGTTCACTGTTTACTATTCACTCTTCACTTTTTTGAATTCTTCATCAATCCACCTGTCGCTGTAGAAATGCTTCATGGTGGACTTCACGATTCCCTTCACCGTATCGCGGGAAATTTTCACCTTGTTGTCGCTGGCGAAGATGGCAGAACCATCGCCGATAAGTTTCATATTCTCGGCAGCCATGAACAGCGGCCACAGGCAGAAGAGCCTAGTACGCATCTTGACATTAGGCACCAGCTTGGTATAGGCGATGGCATCGGCCAGGTGACTCCAGGCCTTTTGCACCAGTTCGCCCATCACCGCGGCGCGGCGCTTTTCAAAGTCCTCGCGGGTTCCTGCGGCGTCCGCGGCAGCCAGGCGACCACCGTCGAACATATCGTAGGAATGTTCGAAGCCGTGGCGGCGGCAAATTTCCTCGGGAATAAAGCAGACGCGGCGCTCCGAATCCTCGCGGCAGTCCTTCACAATGTTTGCCACCTGCAGCGCAAGGCCAAAGCTCACGTCCAGCTTTTGCATCTGGGCCTTGCGAGCGTCGCCGATAAGGCATGTATCTGCAGCGAACAGGTGCGTAAGCAGCTTGCCGACGATACCCGCCACGTAATAGCAGTATTCATCCAAGTCCGCAACGGACTCCAGCGTAAACCAGCCACAGCTTAAGGCCGCTTCCTGCCGCAGGGCGAACTTCGCCATGCCGCCGCACATTTCCACGGTCACGTCGCGGACTGGAGCCGCATAGACCTCGGGCAATTCCTTCAGCAGCGGCACCACCACATGGGTGTGCATGCACAAGTTCATATACGGATGCTCGGACTTTCGCCAGCTTTCGGGCAGGGATTTTTCAAAGACCTCAACATCCTCGTCCCTAAGCTCCGGCGAACGGAAAATTTTCGCGAACAGCTCCAGGACGACTTCCTTTTCAGAAGCCTTCATATCAGGATCGTCTTCTACCGTATCGGCTATGCGCAGATACAGATAGGCAAGCAAGATGCTCTTATGCAGCTTACCTTTGAGCACGTTGATATTGAGCGCAAAGGTGCGGGATACCTGCAGTAAAATTTCCTCGGCGTACTTCCAGGCCTTCTTGCCATCCAGCACGGCCTCGCCCATTCCAACTTGATCCAGTATATTAGCCATACATGGTCTCCGCAAGCACGTCGGGTGGAATCTTCTTGGTCTTTGCCATGGCGTTCACATACTTCCACAGGCGGCCATGGGCCTCGGCGTTCTTCAGCTTCTTGGTAAAGCTCCAGATCGTCTGGTTGTGGACATCCACCTCGCTCCTAAAGTTGCCCTTGATTTCGGAGGCATAACGCACCTTGCGATACTCCAAAAAATAGGCGGACTGGTACAAGTTGGCCGTTTTCGCCTTCGCCACCTTGCAAAGCACCACCCCCACAACCAAGAACAGGGGCGAAACCGCAAAACCGTAGAACCAGGGCAACTCAGTCCACTTGTTCAGCACCCAAATCGCCGGAAGTGCGGAGGACGCGGCCATCAAAAGCGTAAAAATCAAATCCCCCACCTTCCAATATCCCTTGAAAGTCGGGATAAAGACCCACTTTTTGCCCATTTTGAGCAATTTTTTGAGGTAAGTTGGGTAGCTGACCCGGTAAAACCACAAAAACAAGCCAATCCAGAACAAAACTGGTACCCAGAACCAGTAATCCAAGGTAGATAGAATTTCCATACATGGATAAAATAGAAATTTCGAGCTTTTTCCCGGAAAAACGCAGCCCCAAGGTAGGGTAAAACGCCCCTAGGCGCTCATTTTCTCAAGGTTTATAAACTTACAATTTACTTACAATTAAAAATGCTGATAAATTGCGAAAGTTATCAACAAATGGAGATTTTTTTTGCTACATTTTGTAGCCTAGTTGTTGATAGACTTAGAGTTACAACATTTGTTGTTAAGGAAGAGAAGATGCAGGTTGAATGGGAAAGATGCTTAAATTACCTCCGCGGAATGCTATCTGATACGGTTTTCAAGACCTATTTTGCTCAGACAAAACTTTCTAGCCAGACCACAGGCCACGCGGTAATTTCCATTCCCTCCGGACTGGACGCTGCAGTCTACTCTGCCTACAAGGAACTGATCCGCCTGGCCTGGCGCGAAGTCAGCCACGACGAATCCCCCATGGAATTCGAATTCCAGCCCCAGCAAGAGGCTGTTGTCCAGCAGGCTTCCAGCCAGAACACCTTCAAGGACTTTATCAAGCCCAGCGTCCCCCTTTCCGGCAGTTTCCGTTTCGAAAACTTCGTGCCCGGCGACAAGGCCCAGCTGGCATTCAACGCAGCCCTCGCCGTAGCCCGTAACCCCGACGGTACCCAGTACAATCCGCTGTTCATCTACGGTTCCTCCGGTCTTGGCAAGACCCACTTGCTGCAAGCAATCGGCAACTACATTTTGGAAGAAGACCCCAACAAGCGCGTCTGCTACCTGACCTCAGAAGATTTTTCCCAGCAGTACATGAAGTGTCTGCGCGAACAGCGCATCACCGAAATGAGCGACTTCTATCGCAACGAAGTGGACATCCTGCTCATCGACGATATTCAGAACTGGACCGGCAAGTACGAGACCCAGAACGAATTCTTCTTGATTTTTAACGCGCTGCACCAGGCCGGCAAGCAAATCGTGCTTACCTCCGATGCACCCGCCGCCGAAGTCAAGAACCTTTCCGACCGCCTGGTCAGCCGTTTCGCCTGGGGCCTTACCGTCGACATCCAGCCCCCCGACGTTGAAACCCGCGAGGCCATCCTCCACAAGAAGGCCGAGGAACGACACCTGGAAATCAGCGACGAAGTATTGCATTACCTGGCCGAAAGCATCGCCAGCAACGTCCGTTGCCTTGAAAGCGCCATTATCAAGCTGACTTTGCAGTCCAGCCTCATGAGCCACGATATCGACATGAGCATCGCCCAGAAGGTTGTGGCAGAAATCGCCCCGACGCTGCGTCGTCGCGTAAGCCTGGACGCGGTGCTCCACACGGTCTCCAAGCACTACGAAGTGCCCGAAGCAAAGCTCATCGAATCCGGCCGCGGCACCAAGGAAATTTCCAAGGCCCGCCAGGTGGCCATGTACCTGATGCGCGAATGCTCCCCCATCAGTTTGCAGAGCATCGGCTCCCGCTTCGGCGGCAAGGACCACTCCACCGTGGTTCACGCCATCAAGAGCATCAAGAAGGAAATGGAAACCGACCCCAGCTTCGCCCGTTTGATTGAGAGCTTGAAGAACAGCATTCACGACTAACGTCGTGTTTAATGCGGCACCTCAACCATGATAAAACTTCGTTTTATCGCAGCATTCGGTTTGTAATTAAATCATGATCAAGTCATTTCATGACTTGCCATGACTAACAAAAGAGAAAACCCGGCCAACAAGGTCGGGTTTCTTCGTTGAATCACTTCTTAGCCTTGGCGGATTTCTTCGCGGCGAGTTCAGCCTTCTTGGCAGCAGCCTTGGCGGCCTTTTCTGCCCTTACCGCATCGGCCTCGGCGCGCTTGGCATCCTTGTCGGCCTTGGCGGCTTCCAGGTGGGCCTGCTTAGCCTTTTCCTTGGCGGCCTTCGCCTGGGCGCGGGCGGCAACGGCCTTTTCACGCGCCTCCTCCGCGGCAATTTCCTGAGGCGAGGGGCCTGAGGGAGGTTCTACCTTGGCAGGCTCCGCCACAGTAGGTGAAGCGTTTGCTACTGCAGGCTCTGCCGCAATTGCCGTATCCTGCTTGGTGGTATCCACCGCCACCGTATCCAGCGGCGGATTCGGGCAAATCACCGAAGCATCTCCCTTGGTGCCGTTCCAGCATTCCATTACACCCTGGAACTTGCCCATCTTGTAGGAGCCCCACTGCCTTTTCTTGAGGCGTTCCGTGTGGCAGACTACAGCACCGGGCATCCACTCGTAACAGGTATCCTTGACCATCCAATAGGTAATCAGGCCATTTGGCAAGCCCTCGTGGAACACGCCACCAAAGTCAGCGAAGTCGTTAAAGCCCTCCAGCTTGCCACCCACAAAGTTCAAGGGAACGTTCTTCTTTTTAAAGGGATTGCGCACCGTCATGCGGCCGTGGATTACACCGCGCTTCATGGGAATTTCCGCCATGAGCACGCCCTTGTCAGAGAACATCTTGGTGGTGCCATCCACATGGCCCTGCTTGTAGTTCACCTCCAGGTGCTTAAAGTAATATTCCCGGTCGCTGTTGTCGGCAACGCTGGACTTGTAAATGGTGGCAATGCCATCGCGAAGGCCGCGCTTGTAGTTCGCCTTCCAGGCTACAGCGCCCCACTTTTCACCTTGCTTCTTTCTTGGATAGGCTGGGTCGTTCATGTAGCCGATTTCTTCGCCACTGAGATTTCCGCTCTTGTCCACATGGCGCAGGTTTTCTACAACGCCATTATAGGCAAAGCCTGTAAGCTCCCCCTTGTCAAGGCAGCGGAAATCGCTGTAGTCGGGAGTGCGGCCAATAGCCTCGGGAATCAAAATCTTGGGCAAGCCCGTAACGTGGAATATGGAAGGATCCTTCCAATCGTCCTTGTCGTTACCGGGGCGCTTGTGGACTTCCACGAAGCAGTCGATGTCGGCCAGGCGGTCCTTGCGCTGGTTCACATATTCCGCAAAGGGTGTTGGCGACCAGCCATCATCGTATGTCAGCGCCACTGCGCCCTCGATGGAGCCGCCCTTGGCCAAGTCCGTAAGCTTGAAGACACCTTGGCGGATATGGTCCAGGCACTGCCTAAAGTGCTCGGCATCCTGACAGTTGCCATCGGGGCAGGCTATGGTGCGGGGCTTGGGAATGTTCCATACGCGGGTCACCTGCTTGCTGGACTCGTCAATCTTAAAACAGCCACAAAGGGCCTGGTCCTTGTTCAGGCCGAAGTGCTTTTGCTCCAGGGAGCTGATATTGTCGAAAGTTTCCTGCCAACAGTCAAAATACTCGGAGCCACCCTGAGCGAAAGCAAGGGTTGTAGCAAAAAGGGCCAATGCGGCGGACTTAAGAATTTTCATAGACATCAATTTACATTCTTAAATCGACACATGGCCCAGGCGATCCTTAATCAAAGGGGGAATTTCGGCTGAAATTCACCCTCGAACAAATCGGACCTTGAACAAGTCAGCCCATGAATTCGTAGCCGGCATCAACGACGGCGGCCTTGATGGCATCTGCGGAAACGTCCTTTTCCAAGGATACTTCTACCGTCGCCTTTTCGTGGCTAGCCTTGGCCTCAACGACGCCGTCGACGGCTTCAATAGCCTTTTTTACATGAGCCTCGCAGCGGGGGCTCATGGCGAGAGCGGCAAAAGTTGCATTCAGCGACCAGCCGAAAAGCTTGTAGTAGCAGCCTGCCGCCAGGGGAATTCCCACAACGTTGTAGATAAACGCCCAGAAGAGATTTTCCCTGATGTTGCGGTTGGTGGTGCGGCTCAGGCGAATCGCCGTCGAGACATCCTGCAGAGAACTCTTCATGAGCACCACGTCGGCAGCGTCAATGGCCACATCGGCTCCAGCCCCAATGGCAACGCCCACGTCGGCGCGGGTCAGGGCAGGCGCATCGTTGATTCCATCCCCCACCATCGCCACTTTCCCCTGAGTTTTGAGATTCTGGATTGCAGCATCCTTGCCGCCGGGGAGCACGTCGGCTATCATCTCGCCAATTCCGACCTGGCTTGCAATGGAACGGGCAGTGCGCTCATTATCACCCGTAAGCATCACTACGCGAAGGCCAAGTTCCCTAAGCTGCTCCACGGCGATTTTGCTATCCGGTTTTAAAACATCGGCCACGGCAATCAAGCCGAGGAATTTTTTTGACCCGCAGAAAAACAACGGTGTCTTACCAGCCGCAGAAAGTTCCGCCGCAGTTCCCCCGATGGCATCGGGAACATGCACCTTGGATTCAACGAAATTCAAATTTCCACCGAAGACCTGGGCGCCATTCAAAAGGCCCTGCAACCCTTGGCCGGGCAAGGCTTCAAAGCCCTCAAGTTTTGCAGATTCGCCAGCGCCTTTGCCGCGGAAGCCCGCATACTCAAGAACCGCCTTGGCCAGGGGATGCTCGCTGCGGCTTTCCAAGGCGGCAGAGGTCTTGTAAAGGATTCCATTTTTCGCGCCAACGCCGTTACCCACCATGATAGCTACAGGTGTCGCAAGGCCCAACGCACAAGGGCAGCTAATCACAAGCACCGCGATGGCGCGAGCAAGAGCAAAGCCGAACTCCGCATCCACCAGGAGCCATACCGCCAAGGTCATCAGAGCCATGCCAATGACCACCGGGACAAAGACACCTGCAACTTTATCTGCAATCTTCGCCATGGGTGCCTTGGTGGCCGCCGCATCGGAAACCATCTGAATTATCTGCGACAGGGTCGTATCCTCTCCGACGCGGGTGGCCTTGCACTTGAGGAAACCGGACTGGTTCAAGGTAGCTGCGGTAACGGTGCTGCCAACGGACTTGTCTACGGGCAGGCTTTCACCGGTGAGGGCGGCCTCGTCAATGGCAGAGGCGCCTTCGATGACGACGCCGTCTACGGGAACAGTCTCCCCCGGCTTCACGACGAAGATCTGGTCTACGGTGACTTGCTCCACGGGGACGGTTCTTTCGACAAAGGGCGCAGAACCATTTGCAGAGGTTCCAGTCGCGGAACACTCATCAAGAATCGTCGCCGTTTTTGGAGCCAGGTTCATCAGAGACTTCAAGGCATCGGTAGTGCGCCCCTTGGAGATGGACTCCAGCAACTTGCCAACGGTAATCAGCGTTACAATGGTGGCCGCCCCTTCAAAGTAAAAGTGATCCATCCAGGCTTCTGCACCTTGCACTCCTCCCAGCACCTGGCCGCGGCTCATGGCAAGCAGCACACCTACGCTGTAAACGTACGAAGCACCCGACCCCAACGCCACCAGGGAATCCATATTGGGGGTCCGGTGCCACAGCCCCTTAAAGCCATTCACAAAGAACTTCTGGTTGATTACCAGCACAACGCCGGCCAAGAGCATCTGCACGATGCCCATGGCCACGTGATTTGCAGCGGGTCGCGTAAACCAGCCGGGCAGCGGCCAGTCAAGCATCATGTGCCCCATGCTCACATACAGCAGCGGCAGCAGGAATACGAGGGAGGCAACTAGACGGCGTTTCAGCATCGGAGTTTCGCGATTCCTCAACGCCAAAGCCAAGTCTCCAGCGACATTCGCCGAACCCTCAGCAACGTTCGCCGAGCCCCCAGCGGAACCATAAGAGGCCGAGGATTTAGCATTTACAGCAGCGCGTCCACCATTTGTCGCTCCGACAACGGATGCGCCGTACCCGGCAGCCTCCACCGCCGCAATAACCGCGGCGGCCTCAGCCGATCCCTCGACCCTCATGGAATTGGTCAGTAGACTTACCGCGCAGTTTTGAACCCCGGCAACCCCATTCACCGCCTTTTCAACGCGGGCAACACAGGCTGCACAACTCATACCCGTCACATTAAATTTCTGCATAATCCAAACCTCGTGCAAACATCCCTTGCTCTCGTCTACTCGCCACTGCAAAAACTCAGCGAACGTCCCTACTTCATCATCTTCTGCAAGGTGTTCAGCAAATCGTCCACGACGTCATCCTTGCCACTGCGGATATCGTCGATAACGCAGGTCTTGATGTGGCTAGAAAGCAGCGAAATCTCCATTTTACTTTACACTTCACCACGATAGAACCGATAATATAAAAGCAAGCGGAGACATCTATGCTAAAAGGCGTTGAAAACATTTCAAGTTACGACATTACCGGTGAAAATTACAAGATAAATCGCAGTGTTGACCTCACCCACACGTTCTGCGAACGGTACTTCAACCCCACCTACACGGAACGCAACGTAGAAAAGATTCTGCGAAAGTTCCAGAATAGAGAAATATCCCCCCGCGACCTGTATCGAATTTTCATCGGCAACAACAACGACAACTTCTACATCAGTTTCATGAAGGCTCTCACCCGCGCCACAAAAGAGGAGGTTTGCACCTTAACAGGATTCGCGGACCTTACCAGCGGCAAAGAAGTCATCTTGAGGGGAAACAAGATTACCGCCTACACGACTGCCGCCAACTTCGACAACATCGAGCAGCTAGTCAAACTGTTCTTTAACTTTGTCACCCTCCCCGAAAGCGTTCTGTCTTTTCCCTGCGAAGTCGGCATCATCCAGGATTCCATCCACGTGGAAAACTTCAACGAGACTCACGAGTCCAACTACAAAAACGATGATTTTGAACGTTACCAGAGCCACTACGTCTTTGACATGGTCTTTGACCTGAAAATTCGGCTCAGTCAACCCCTAAAGGCAAGCCTCGCCAACGCCGCATACGCAAGCATCAAACAAGGCGGTTCATTGTTCCCCATCATCAGCAGTATAATCCAGAATCCTGGCAACTACTTGTTCGACGCCAACAGCAGTGCCATCTTCTACAAGCCCCAAAGCTACGAGGATGCCCGCGAAATATTCCTGCACAGATTTAGCACAAAGTGCGTTTCCGCAGCCGACCTCATAAACGTATTGGACCCCGCGTTGGGTTCCAAATTCAAGAATGGGACTTACAACTACATTCCAAGCACAAGCAAAACGAAACTTCCACCCCGCAGCCCCATCCTCAGAATCGTGATGAGGGAATGTTCTCCGCGCTATCTAGACCTGAGCCTGCTCTCGCTCCAGTCAAAACTGAGAAATCTCATACAGGTCATCGACGACAACGCGCCCAATTTGCAACTGATCAACACCATCAAGCAGTACCGCGCAGTCCATTCAAACAACGCGAGCAACTATGTTTCCGTCAACTACGACAGTTTCAAGGCCGCCCTGGAAACCGACCGAGAACAAATCAAAATGGTCATCTGGAAATTCATGAATTTGTTCGGCGAAATCAGGAAACTGTGCCGCGCCAAAAACGACAAAATCAGCAAACTGCTGGCAGAGGCCAAGGAACTGGAAATTCAGCAAGACCCCATCCTCTTCACCGAAGACAGCGACCCCGCAGTCGCAGAGTACGCCCACCAGCTTATCCTCGGATTTGAGTCATAGTCGCGCAGGTTCCGCGAAGACCCGAGCGGCCAGCCGTGAGTACAAAAGGACTGGTATTAACCAGTCCTTTTTGCGAGAGCGAGGCTCAGTCGTAGGTTCTTTACTTGCGCCTAAAAACGAGCGGTCTCTTACAGCAAGTGTGCTCTCAGTTCTTCGCCGCTCTGTTCGCTCAAGTATGCAGGAGGAACATCGAGAACGGTGAAGCAACCGGTCTTGCCTTCAGCCTTCATGCGGAGAGCTGCGCGGGCAAATGCGATCACAGCAGCGGTGGTGAATTCCGGATTGGAGTCCAGCTTCAGGCTGTATTCGATCACGTGGGTGTGTTCGTTGTTCATGCCGGTCTTGCCGGTACGAATCACGAAACCACCGTGAGCGAGACCGCTGTGGTTTGCATTGAATTCTTCTTCGCTGATGAAGTTTACGGTAGTGTCGTATTCATCGAAGTAGTTCTTCATGGTCTTGATTTCGTTTTCGACGTAGGCTGCATCGGCACCTTCTTCAAGAACCACGTAACAGAGGCGGGTGTGCTTCTGACGGGTGGTGAGTTCAGGCATGGAACCGCTACGGACAGCATCCAGAGCTTCCGGAACCGGGCAGGTGTACTGCTTGGCGTTCTTCACGCCCTTGATGCGGCGAATTGCGTCGGAGTGACCCTGAGAAACGCCCTTGCCCCAGAAAGTGTAATCCTTGCCATCGGGCAAAATTGCGTTGGCATAAACGCGATTCAGGGAGAACATACCCGGATCCCAACCCACGGAAATCATGGCGATCTTGC
>JAZLKH010000089.1:0-6574 GCA_045597545.1 Fibrobacter sp. | reverse complement strand
TGAAAAGGACTGCGTCATGTCCCGCGAAGCTGCCGACGATAACGGCAACTGGGATGTGAACGTCAAGGCAGGTGAGAAGATCAAGTTCCTCACCCTCAAGGATGAAAACATTATCAAGACCACCGTCGGTCGAATCATCTTCAACGAATTCGTTCCGGCAAAGCTTGGCTATGCCAACGAAACCTTCGGCAAGAAGGTTATCGCTAAGTCCATTGACGACCTGTACCGTCGTACCGGCAACCGTGTAACGGTAGACTACCTGGATGACCTGAAGGCCAATGGTTACAAGTGGGCAACCCGCGCAGGTTCCTCTGTGGCAATCGCCGAAATGGTGATCCCCAAGGAAAAGCAGGAAATGCTGGACAAGGCTGCAGAAGCCGTGTCCCGTATCCGTGGCCTGTACGAAGACGGTGTTATCACTGACGGTGAACGTTACAACCAGACCATTGACGTTTGGTCCAAGACAACTGCAGACGTTGCTGCCAAGCAGTGGGAACTGCTTTCTGGCGACCGCGACGGTTTCAACCCCGTCTACATGATGGCTGACTCTGGTGCTCGTGGTAGCCGCGAACAGATTAAGCAGCTGTCCGGTATGCGTGGCTTGATGCAGAAGCCGACCAAGGACTTGAACGGTCAGGAAGTTATTGAAAACCCGATTAAGTCTTGCTTCCGCGAAGGCTTGAACGTGATGGAATACTTCATTTCCTCTCACGGTGCTCGTAAGGGTTTGGCTGATACCGCTATGAAGACCGCTGACGCTGGTTACCTTACCCGTCGTCTTGTTGACGTGGGCCAGGACCTGGTGGTTACTGAGGCTGACTGCGGTACTACCAACGGTATCGAAGTCTCCGCTTTCAAGGACGGCGATGACACCGTTATTCCTTTGGAAGAACGTCTGCTGGGTCGCGCTCCGGTGGAAGACATCAAGCATCCGGTGACTGGCGAAGTTATCGTCCAGGCTGGTGAACTGGTTACCGAACGTGATCTGCCGAAGATCAGCGCAACTGGTCTGGAACACATCAAGATGCGTTCTGTGCTCACCTGTGATTCTCGTACCGGTGTTTGCTCCAAGTGCTATGGTCGTATGCTGGCTTCCGGTCGTCCCGTTGACCTGGGCGAAGCTGTTGGCGTGCTCGCAGCACAGTCCATTGGCGAACCGGGTACCCAGTTGACTCTGCGTACCTTCCACGTGGGTGGTGCGGCCTCTCGTCTTACTGTCGAAAGCGACAAGAAGGCTTCCGTTGACGGTCGTGTGGAACTCGAACAGGTCGAAACCGTCGAACACGAAGGCCAGAAGGTTGTGACCAGCCGCATGGCTGAACTCGTTATCTTTGACAAGTCCGGTATCAACAAGGGTCGTTACCAGATTCCGTACGGTTCTATCCTCCACGTTGCAAACGGCGACGCCATTGCCAAGGGCGACGTGATGTTCGAATGGGATCCGTATAACAGCCCGATTATCAGCAATGTTGCTGGTAAGGCCGTATTTGCCGACATGGTTAAGGAACGTACCTACCACGTTGAAACCGACGAAGTTACTGGTGTGGAAACTCTCACCGTGATCAGCGACAAGCAGCACGGTAAGAAGGACCTCCACCCGGCAATCGTCATCGTGGACGCAAGCAATACCAAGATTGGTAATTACATGCTCCCGGACGGCGCTATCCTCACCGTTAAGCCCGGTGACGTGGTCAGCGTCGGCCAGACTATTGCCAAGTTGCCGCGTGCAGCAGGTAAGACCCGCGATATTACCGGTGGTCTTCCCCGCGTGGCAGAGCTTTTCGAAGCTCGTCAGCCGAAGACCAAGGCCTTCATCGCCCCGATCGGCGGTCTGGTCAGCTTCGGTGAAGAAGTTCGCAACAATCAAGTTGTTATTATCAAGATGGATGACCAGGAAGAGAAAGTGCTGGTTCCCCGCGGCATCCACTTGGCGGTCAACGAAGGTGACCGTGTCCGTGCTGGTCAGAAGATCAGCGAAGGCAGCGTGGATCCCCACGATATTCTCGACGTCCTTGGACCTGAAGAAGTCCAGCGTCACTTGGTAAACGAAATTCAGGCGGTTTACCGCCTGCAGGGTGTGGCTATCGCAGATAAGCACATCGAATGTATCGTTCGCCAGATGATGCGTAAGGTGAAGGTTGAGGATTCCGGTGATTCCGAACTGCTCCCGGGCGAAGAAATTTCCAAGGCTCGTCTCCGCGCCGAAAACGATCGTCTGATCGCTCTCGGTAAGACTCCGGCGACCTTCACGCCGATGCTCCTTGGTATCACGAAGGCTTCCTTGGCAACAGACAGCTTCATCTCTGCCTGTTCCTTCCAGGAAACCACCAAGATCCTTACCCGCGCTTCCATCGAAGGTAGCGTAGACCCGCTCCTGGGTCTTAAGGAGAACGTGATTATGGGTCGTCTTATTCCGTGTGGTACCGGTGCCCGCCATCTGAGGAACGTCCAGGTGGTTGATGCCGATGCAGAACTGGAAGCTGCGGCTCGGCCGTTTAGTACTCAGGTTGACTTTGAGGATGAAACCGACAACGGAATCCAGATGCTGGATAACGAAATCGGCTCTTCTGACGAAGAAGATTCGGAGAATTAGCCCTAAATAGACCTAAGTACTTGAAATAATTGGAAATATGAACTATATTTGCACTCCAAAAATCTAGGAGATTAATAAAGTGCCTACTATTCAACAGCTCGTCCGCAACGGACGTGAACAGATTAGCAACAAGACCGCTTCTGTGGCCTTGAAGTCCTGCCCGCAGAAGCGTGGCGTCTGCACCCGTGTTTACACCAGCACCCCGAAGAAGCCGAATTCCGCTCTTCGTAAGATTGCTCGTGTGCGCCTTTCCAACAAGATGGAAGTTACCGCTTACATCCCGGGCGAAGGCCACAACCTCCAGGAACACTCCATCGTGCTCATCCGCGGTGGTCGTGTGAAGGACGTTCCGGGTGTTCGTTACCACATCATCCGTGGCACCCTGGATACCCAGGCTGTCAACGGTCGTCAGAACGGCCGCTCCAAGTACGGTGTTAAGAAGAAAGGTGCCGCTCCGGCAAAGAAGTAAGGAAAGGAAGGTAAAGTATGTCTAGAAGAAGAAAGGCTCTCCATCGCTCCATCCTCCCGGATCCGCGTTACAAGTCTACTCTCGTTACCGAACTGGTCGGTGTTGTCCTCAAGCAGGGCAAGAAGACCATCGCTGAACAGATTGTTTACACTACCCTCGAAACTCTCGACAAGAAGATCGAAGGTTCTGAAACCGCTCTCGAAAAGTTCGAAATGTGCCTTGATAACATCAAGCCGCGTCTCGAAGTCAAGTCCCGTCGTATCGGTGGTGCAAACTACCAGGTTCCGATGGAAGTAGCTCCGGACCGCGCCAAGGCTCTCGCTCTCCGCTGGTTGCTCGACGCAGCTCGCAAGCGCACCGAACCGAACATGGCTCAGCGTCTCTCTGCAGAACTCGTAGCTGCAAAGAACGGTGAAGGCAACGCTGTTCGTAAGAAGAACGATACCCACAAGATGGCCGAAGCTAACAAGGCTTTTGCTCACTTCCGTTTCTAATTCTTGCGATAGTAAAGAATATCCTAGAAGAGAACCTGTACCACCGGTACAGGTTCTTTTTTGTTATTCGAGAACGTAGATAGCTTGTTAGGCATTTGTCGTTCTCGAGTCTTGTGGTTTAAGCCGCAAGGTTTTTTGTTGTGTATCGTTTAAAAACCTGCATTTACGGTGCAATTTTTTTGTTGAGTGGACCTGCGGGAAATCGCAGTTCTTTTTTTGTATATATTGGAATTGTGGAAGGAATATGCTGTTGGAGGATTAGGTGAATTTTCCCAGTAAGATATTGTGTTGCCTATGTTTTTCTGCAGGTCTGCTTTTAAGCGGTTGTGCCTATTCCACCTATTCTAGCGGAAGTTCTTCTCCAACAAAGTTTATTGAGACGTCCAAGGTGCAGGATATTCTGGATAAGGCGGAGTATTCGACGAAAAAGATGCGGGAGTTGAAGGTCGATCCAGTTGGGTCGCCTCTGGTGAAATCCTATGAGACGTTTGTTGTATCGCAGGAGGCAAAGGATTCTTCTCTAATAGATTCTATACGGTTTTTGAGAAGAACCTTCTTTGAACAATGGAAGCAAGAGTCTGATTCTATTTGCGGTACTGTGGATGCAAGCGACAGTATGGCTTTTGAAATTCGTAGCATCTATGAAACCGCCCTTAGATTTAGGATTGAGTCCGTTTATGACTTTGAGCTCAAGATACGAGATAGCCTTCACTATGAAGAACGTAGGGATGTTCCCTTTGAAAATAAGGTAGAATACTTTAGGTCGAACAACATTGATGGGCTGGGAGCGCATTTCTTCGTTGTAGAAAATCAGGTCGCCTATTTTGTTAAGCCAGCGAAGACGCTTAAAGTGTTGAAGGCGTTTGCTGATAGTATCCAAGGAGAAAGTGGAAGCTACAAGGTTGCCAATATGGCTTGTATGGATAAGAATCCCATGGGACAGGAAACGCTGGTGCTCACACAGAAATACTCCACCCTGCTGGATGCCTTTATGGGCGTAAGTCGGGAACATCGATCTTGGTTCTCATCAGGTTCAAATTTGAAGGCGGCGTTTCTTGAACCTGCGATTTCAGTCTGGCCGGAACATTGGGGAAACGGTTTTCACTATGAATCCTTTCCGGCAAACATGAGCGTAGTCTTTAACGAAAACCGCACTTTGGCGATACTGAACGTGATGTCCTCTTTTAATGGTGGCGGTTACTATAGCCTTGAAAAAAGAGACGGGGTGTGGAAAGCTATAGCGTATAAACGTACGTGGATTATGTAAGGGACGACAAAATGAAATTTAATTTATACATAATTCTGCTTTCTTGTACGGTTCTAGTAGGCTGCGCCTTAGGTGGTTCTCAACGCTATAAGGCAATTTCTGCTCATGAGACATCGACGATTGCCGTAGTTTGTGAATATCAGTCTCTATGCGAATCTAAAGAAGATTACTTTAGTGAGTATAGAAAAGTTAAGGAGATGATTGAGGGTGCTTTTGCGTCTAGAGGATTTCGGGTGGTTCCTTTTAAGGCGCTGGACCAGAGTTTAGACTATGTGGTTGTGCTGGAATCGGAGAACGAACATAATGGAGATTTTATAAAGACTGCCTTGGTGGATTATAGGTCTAGGGAGATTGCTGGTCGCATGAGTTACGTACCTCTGTCTGCAATGACTAGGGAGACGATGAATAACTTGGTGGAAGAGATGCTCAAGTCCCCTATAGTAGAGCCTGATTTTGATGTGAAGCTGAAGTGATTTCTATTTATGTTTGATGTCGCTTTATTTACATTCTATCTTGTATGACCCGATTTTTTACGATACTACTGCTTGTTGTATGTACGCAGGCTGCAATAGCCCAGGAAGAGGAACAGCATATTTCCAGCGGACTGGAAACTGCTGGTGATACTTGGTGGCCTGGAGGGTTTCATTACGGGTTTAGCTACATAGCAACTGTTGATAATCCGGCAATATTTGATATTGACTTAATCGGAGGCATGGGGTCTTTTGATGATTTGTGGGGCTTTTTAAACAAGAAGCGCGCTTCGGTGGGATTCAGTGCTATTCGCTTTGAATTGAATTTTAAAACAGATCAGATTATTTCGGATGAATTCATTTTCTTCGTGGGGCCTGTTGGAATATTGATGGCAATTGCTGGGAGCGTTCACGAAAAAGCGGCTATTCCCTTTGGTGTTTTGCTGGAACTTATTTCGGGGAATAACTACTGGAGTCTTACGGACAATGGTCAGTTTGGTTTGTTTGACTATCACCATGTGGTAAGCTGGTTCTGGAGTGATGAGTGGGGCTATGTAGAGAATGTCGGTTTGCGTTATGTTTATAAAAAAAATGAAAGAAGATCTACATCATACATTGATTTGGGAACATCCCTCCGCTATACGAACAAAGATTGGGCTGTAGGTTTGTTTGTTCGCTGGGGAGGGACTCAAGTGGGTAAGTGATTTCACCCCCCATTTTCCCAACATTTTACTAACTACTAACCACTAACCACTAATCACTTTTTTATATTGTACCCAGTTGAATTTTTTCACTCTAACCAAAGGTCAAATAAAATGGCTTCTAAAATTAAGTCCGTTGTTGCCCGCCAGATCCTCGACTCTCGCGGCAATCCCTCCCTCGAAGTTGATGTTACCCTCGAAAACGGCGTGACCGGTCACGCTGCAGTTCCGAGTGGTGCTTCCACCGGTGAACGCGAAGCTTGCGAACTCCGCGACGGTGACAAGAAGACTTACCTCGGCAAGGGCACCCTTACCGCTGTTAAGAACGGCAACACCAAGATCGCCAAGAAGATCATCGGTATGGATCCTTCCAAGCAGGTCGAAGTTGACGACGCTATGATCGCTCTCGGCGGCAACCGCATGCTCAAGAACAAGCTCGGTGCAAACGCTATCCTCGGCGTTTCCATGGCTGTTTGCGTTGCTGCCGCTAAGGACGCTGGCATGCCTCTGTACCAGTACATCGCTAAGATGCACGGCACCGAAAAGCTCACTCTCCCCTGCCCGATGTGCAACGTCATCA
>JAZLKH010000088.1:0-9651 GCA_045597545.1 Fibrobacter sp. | reverse complement strand
AAGCGCGAATTGCTGGAGGCGATCGGCAAGAGTGACCGCACCTACGAGGAAATAATGAACTTCATCAGGGGATAAAAATTGGGGTCTGCTGCGATACAGCAGACCTTAATTATTTAGGCACAAAATTTTGGGAAGCTAACATTGGCGCAGGACCATGCGGAAGACACCGTTTATGCAGGGGGTTGGTTCTGCGGCGACACCGATTTATATGGAACTGGTGAACAAGAAGAAGGTTTTCGATCTGGATGACCGTCTGATTGTGCTGTTCTTCTCCGCAATGAATTACATCGAGGAAACCTTTGGTTTCAAGATGCCCAAGTCGGAATTCTACGCCCCCATGCGAGTGAACGAGTTCCGCCGCCTGCTGGGCCACCGCGGCATCATGGAGCTTCGCCGTATCAAGCACAAGTACTTTGCCGACAAGTTCCTCCGCCTCTACAATATCATGAAGGCCTTCTTCGAATGGGGCGGCAACTTTAGCGCATGCGGCTTCGGCAGTGAATACCTGCTCACCAGCAAGTATAACAATGTGTTCGAACACATGATCGACAAGCTGGTTGGCGATGACTTGCCTTCCAAAATGGCACATCTCAAGAACCAGAAAGACGGCAAGGAAGTTGACCATCTTTACAGGGCTCAGCAATTAGTCTTTGCTGATGAGTCCCAGAAGATTTGGTTCATCGGTGACAGCAAGTATTACAAGGATTCAAATGATATTACAGGTGAATCTTTGTATAAGCAGTTTACCTATGCAAAGAACGTAATCCAGTACAATATCAAGGACCTGCTGGAATTTGAGGGAAAGGAAGAGAATAAGGATAAGCCGTATGGAGGGCTACGATATCGCGATAAAGTGACTGAAGGCTATACGGTTACGCCCAATTTCTTTATTCGCGGCGAAGTTCCTGCATTAGAATCTCCCAATCAATTCGATGAAAAATATTTTAGGAATAATCCGGCTGCAGATGCCTCTGACTTGATTCGAAAAGTAGATGATGCTTCTGCGAACCTTTGGGAAAATCGCAATCGCCAGTTCCAAAATCGCCTCTTTGATCGCGACACCCTTTTGCTTCAGGTCTACAACGTCAACTTCCTCTACGTACTCAAGGCCTTTACCGCCAAAGGTTCCGGCCTCCGCACCGAATTCAAGCGCACCGCCCGCAAAAAATTCCGAAGGAACTTCCTGAAGCTGCTGGATGAGAAGTACACCTTCTGGGCTGTGTATCCACGAAAAGAATCTCTAGATAATTTTGTGACGAATAATTTCCGGAAACTTCAAGGTAAGATGTTCCGTAGGGATGAATCGGATAACTTTATCATATTGGCCCTTGAAAAGGGTGCTGACAAAAATCCAGAGATTCTGACAGACGTCAAAAAAGTTGCAGATTTGATGTGGGTCGCGGTGGAAAAATTTATTGACGGCTCTGATGTGAATTGTCTTGAAGTTCGCGAAGTTGTTGATGGCCAATGGAGTGACGAAAATTATGGTTTCTATTTGAAGAAGGAAATCTTTGAGGAAAGAGTCTTGAACAATACGACTCTGCCCAAGAAACTTGTCGTGAAATCGCAAGATGGCAATGCTGTTATACGAGAATCGTTGCTCAATGGTGGCGTAATTCCCGATTACTCGCCCAATGGTGAATACGGTGATGTAGATTGCTATTTCTTGCCGTGTAAATAACGCCTTGGCAAATAATTTCTGTAAACGTATATTATAAACGATAGTACCCACCACGCGATCTTAGCGATAAGAGCGGACCACGGTGGGTCTTTTTTTTGAACGAATTACAGGTGGATACCGGACGTTTTCCGCGTTCCATTTCAGAAACGTTTTGCACGGCGACATTCAGTTTTTCGGCAAGCTGGGCTTGTGTCCAATTGCATAGGCCTCTTGCTGCAACAATCATTTCTCCGGGAGTGGATTTTTGGCATGTATTTTTATGCAGGGTAGTTTCTTCAAATGGGACAAACTCAAAATATCCGCCGGACATATTGCCTCCTTTAAATAAGTCTGAACATCTGGTTTAGCACCAGGCCTTCGGCGTTGGGATTGTCAGTGATGATTGATGACGGTGTAATTATTACCCATTGTCTCCTTGCTTTGACATAAAAGCAAGGATTTCCTTGGATCCGTCACGAATCTTGCGATTTGGGGAATGGGTTGCCATATTTCTCCCTGACTTTGTGCCTTTGGTGCCCTACGTTGATTGTCCAGATAGCGCTTACCCAGGTACCCTGCGGCCTTGTGCGGATTGATTCTGTGCCGCGAACGTCAAGCAGAGAGTTTTACTTGCCCCACGCATGGGGATTGCTCATTCGTTCTAAAAGATATACAAAACCTTTGTCAATAAATGTATTCTTCTACGTAGATAGTTCAATAGATCCATAACGAGGTCCTCCCGACATAGGGGAAGCGACAATGTTATGGATTTTTTTTGGGGGGGGGAATCTCGCTGTCAATATTGCAAAAAGGCGTTGATATGAAAATAGGCTTGGATATAGCCTCATTAGCTTACAAGCGTCTTGTCGACCAGCGGATGGGTTTTCACGTTTTGTCAAACGCTTAGAGAAAATTTTTCTTCCTTTGAGTTAATGATTATGTAGGAGCACATCCTGCCGCTTACGGTGGAGGCGACGGGTTGGATGTCGTTCTCCCAGAGGACTAGCGACACAATGGAGGACTTTATGATATTGGATACTCCCGATTCGGGGTAGACTGATCGGGAGATGCCCACGATACGGCCGTATCGGTCCAGGGAGGGGCCGCCGGAATAGCCTGGCATAAGTTCCGTGTTAATGCGGTAAAGGTTGTGGTCTTCGTTCCAGTAGACGGGATCAATAACAAAGGAGGTCATCCTTTTTACCTTCTTGTCGCTGGAATCGAGAGATCCGGGGTAGCCGTAGGTGGTGACTTCTGTGCCAAAGACCACTTCGTTGTCCAGGATTTCGCAGGAACTCAGGGTGATTCCGTCTTTTTTGGGGTGCAGGCGCACAATGGCCAGGTCCACATCAGGGTACTGCGCCACAATGTCCAGCTTGTGGCACTTGCCGGTGTAGGGAATATAGAGACAACTATAGGGGAAATTCTCAACGACATGGTTTGCCGTTACAAGGTAGTTGCCGTTGATGGCGGTCCCGGTTCCGCTGGCGAATCCCAGAGCCGTTGCAGGGTTCAGAATCATAGTGGCGATTGCCAACACCAGTACAAGTCTCATACAGCCTCTTTATGAACTACGTTCATAATTCATATCGTAGCAGTATGCGATTTTGTCAATTTTCGCTGCTTTCCTTGACGTTTGGGCAACTTTCGAAACGAGAAGAGTTGCGAGATTTGATTCCTGCTAGTAGAAGAAAAGCCCCGGATTTCTCCGGGGCTTTCCTTTGGAGTTAGTTATGGAAACTATGCGGCGTCTGTGCCCAGGCGCTTGAATTCCGCGGCCATGGTGGGGTTGTTCTTGGTGAGCTTCTTGATGGTCAGATCCTCGGCCTTGTCGTTTGCCAGGCGCAGGTTATTCTCGCTCTTCAGCAGGAATTCCTTGGTCTTGTTCAGGTCGGCGATGGACTTGTCAATCTGTTCGATGGCGGAGGCGAACTGGGTGCTGGCCAAACGGTAGTTCTTGCCAAACTTTTCCTTGAAATCGTTCAGCTGGCTTTCAAAGTTGGTCACATCGATGGAGCGGTTCTGGGCTTCCACGAGAGCCTTCTTATAGTCCAGAGACTTCTTAGAAGTGCTGCAGAGCAACTGGATCAGCGGAATGAAGAACTGGGGGCGGATCACGAACATCTTGGGATACTTGTGGCACTTGTCCACAATGCCGTTGTTGTACAGTTCGCTGTCCTTTTCCAGGGTGGAAACCAGCACGGCGTATTCGCAGCCCTTTTCGTTGCGGTCCTTGTCCAGTTCCTTCAAGAAGTCGTCGTTCTTGTGCTTCTTTTCGGTGGCGTCGGCTTCGTTCTTCATTTCGAACATAATGGAAACGTATTCCACGCCGTCGGCGCTGTCGCGGAAGATGAAGTCGCCCTTGGAGCCGCTGGAGGCGTCGTTATCCTTTTCGAAATAGGCGCTGGGGAACATGGGACGCACTTGTTCGAATGCGTTGTGGCAATGTTCTTCCAGGGTTTCGCCAAGCATCTTGGTGGACATGCGAACCTTCAGATCCTTATAGTAGTCGATCTGTTCGTCCTTTTCCTTGAGCTGCTGTGCATAGGATTCCTTAAGGGCGGTTTCGCTGAGCTTTGCTTGGCTGATGGCGTTATCCACCTTGTTGGTAAGGTCCTGAATTTCCAGGGCCTTTTCGCTCATAAGCTTTTCGCTTTCGGCCTTTGCCTTGGAAAGTTCCAGTTCCAGCTTGGTGTTGCTGTTCTGAATCTGGTTGTTCAGATTCTGGATGGTGGCATCCTTTTCGGCTACGGCGTTTTGCACGGCCAGCTGGGTTTCGGCTTCCTTCTTTTCGAGGGCTGCAGTCAGACGGGCGATTTCTGCCTTCAGGTCAGCTTCCATCCTTGCCATCTTCTGCTGGTTATCGGCCTCGACCTGCAACAGGTTCTGCTGATTCTGGGTTTCGATCTTCAGCTTTTCCTGCTGGCGGTCGGCTTCAGCATTCTTAAGCTGCTGCTTGCCATCGGCAGTGGCCATTGCCAGCTTGTTTTCGAAGTCCTGAATCTTTGCGGCGAATTCGGCTTCCATGAGCTTCTTGGTGTTGGCAAGCTCCAGGTCGAACTTTTCGCGTTCGCTCTTCAGCTTTTCGTTATACACCTTGTCCTTGCCCTGGGCAATGGAGTTTGCAATGCCGGAATCGTCGATTGCGGTGAGGTTGGAAAGGTCCAGGATGTCGCCTGCGGAGGCGTTTTCTTCGAGAACCAGGGTGGTCTTGTCCTTAACGGAGAACTTGATCTTCTTCATAATGTTTTCTTCCTTGTTTGGTTTCGTCCAATACTGGATTATCGAAGATGTTTTCCTGTTTGACAAATTTTTTTTGAAAAAAAAGAAGGCCACGAGGCTTTTTCAAGCTGGTGACCTTGATACAACGGTTTGTGCAGCCGGCTTCCCGCCGTTATCCTTTCTTACCACGGTCGATGGCGATTACAAAACCATTGCGGATGTCGCCTCCGCCAAAAAAGTATACATTTACATCTAAAAGGAGCGCCCATGTCCCAGATTAGATGCAAACTGTCCGAAAGTTCCACTTCCCGTAGCGAGGCGGCGTTTTACGCCATGGCAGCCACCCTGGGCGACGATTGGTACGTTTGGATGAACCGCCACCTGAATTTCTTCTACGAGGAAAATGGCTCCATGAATCGCGAGGTGGATTGCATCCTGTACCACAGGGATCACGGCGTGCTCCTGGTGGAATGCAAGAGCGGCTTCATTACCCGTCACAAGAAAAGTGACGGTAGCCTGGTCTGGCAGCAGAGCGGCGACGTTCTGGAGCGCAGCCCCCAGGAGCAGGTGTGCAGCATGACTCCGCCGCTTCACGACTACCTGAAGCATACCCTGGGCCGCGACGGTTGCCGCGTTCGCATCCAGTGGGCGGTCTGCTTCGGCGACATGGAGAACTGCCGCAACATCCCGGCGAACGAGATTCCCGCGGAGAGAATTTTCTTGAAGTCCCACATGGAATCGGCGGAGGCCTTCGGCAAGAAGGTGCTGCAGATTTTGAACATCCCCGAGGTTTCCTGCAAGGGGCGGCCCTTCTACAACGATCGGCTAGATGACGACGCCTTTGAGCGCCTGGTGGACTTTCTGGACGGCTACGAGTCCGAGGAGTTGTCGCTGCCGGAACTCTGGGATCTCGAAAACCAGGCCCGTGTAAAGCCCTCCCAGATCCAGGAGATGCTCATGGAGTCCATCCAGCGCAACCGCGTCATGGCGGTGGAGGGCGTGGCGGGTTCCGGCAAGTCCATGTTCGTGCTGTGGGAGGCCCGTCGCCTGGCTGCCCTTGGCAAGCGCGTTGCGGTGGTGTGCTACAACGAGCTGCTGGCGGATTCCTTCCGCAAGACTTTCAAGAAGGGTGGCCTAGAGGAGTCCCAGGTCGAGGTGCATAATTTTGCCAAGTGGGCCATGAAGTATGTAAAGCTTGCCAAGCTCAAGGGTGTTCCCCACAGGGAACCGAAAAAGGCCGAGGAAATTTCTCGCTATTACGACGAGGTGCTCCCTGCGGGTTTTGCACGGGCCCTTGACGAGATGCGCGTTGCCAGGGATGCCCGCGGTCGAAAGGTCTTCGAAAACCGATTCTTCGACGCGGTGCTCATCGACGAGGGGCAGGATCTTTGCAGCGACTGGCTCTCTGCGGCCCTCAAGCTGCAGAACGATCCGAAGTCCTCCGTGGTGCGTTTCTTCTACGACCCGCGCCAGAAACTTTACGAGGGCAGGGACTATAACGCCAACAGGGTGTTTCGGGAGATGCCGGTGCTTGTGCTCTCTCGTGGCTACCGTTCTACCAAGAGCATCCTGGAATGGGCCCGCGTGGTGACGGGTATCGAGGTGTGCGCCTACGACAACACGCCCGTGGGCGACAAGGTGGACGTGAAGTATTACCGCAATCCCGAGGACCAGGTGGAGATGCTGGACAAGTGCGTAAACGCCCTGCTGAAGCGCAAGGTGAACCCGTCGGATATCCTGGTTGTTTCGCTGCGCAGCTGCCGCCATTCCGCCCTCAAGAATCTGGACGACGCCAGGTACTACTGGAGCGTCACCGGCGACAGCGGCCTTACCGACGGTCGCATCAACGTGGTGTCGGCCCATCGTATCAAGGGGCTGGATGCCAAGGTGGTGATCCTTGCCGACGTGATGCGCAGCAACAAGGGTCCCTGCGAACCCCACCACATGGCGGAGCAGATCTTTGTGGGGGCCACCCGCGCAAAGTCCAAGCTTATCGTGTTCCGCGAAAAGTAGCCGATTGCTTTAGCAAGGTCCGCAGGTCTACTTCTTTTCGAACATGTGCTTGTTTATGCTCGGGTCAAAGTAGAGCTTGCGCGAGAACCACTGGAAACCATCCTGCTTGGTGATGAAGCCTGCGTCGACGGGGCCGCCGATGTTTTCGCCGCCCATCTCGAGCTGCTGCCGGAATGCCGAAATGTCGATGAGCATCTTGGCGATCTTTGCGATGTCCATAAGGTTGTAGCTCCCCATGGTGCTCGAGACCTTCTTGCGGTTCCTGATGAATTTGTCTGTAGTGGCCCTGTGGACCTCTTCGAACTTCTTGTTGATGCGTTTCACGATTTCGGAATCGGGGCCCTTTCCGAATTTCGAGATGGCCTCTAGGCGAAGGTCCCTGCAGAAATTCCTGGCCGTATTGATCTGGTTGCTCAGCTGAACCTTGTTCTCGCCGTAGAGCAGCATTTCTATGGTGTCGCTGCCGATTCCCGTGGTGCAGATTATCGAGGGATCGTCGTAGGAGACCGACTTGTGGATGCCTTCCAGGTACAGCAGCTTGTGCCTTGCCGTTCCCACCAGTCGCAGTTGCGAAAGGCTGGGGTAATACTCCGTGGTGCCGTAGCCGCATATCGCAACGTTCAGGCCTATGCCCGGGCAGAAGTCAAATTTGTACAGGATGCTTATCTCGTCCAGGCAGATTTCGACGATTTTGGCGATGATCCTCTCGCGGTTCTCGCAAACAAAGTCGCATTTGACGTTGATGTACTCGACCAGCTTTTTCTTTTGCTCGGCAGTATAGGGCTTGATTTTTTTGAACTGCTCCCATTTGGGCATCTTGAGGGAGAGTATGTCGTTCAGGAACATTTCAAGTTCCTTGCAGTTCATGTTGCTGCTTTGCTTGCGAATGTCGTCGATGGAGGTGTCGATATCGGCGTACAGGAAGTATTCGTCGTAGCTCGCCTTTTCGATGGAGCCCACGCTGAGGTACTTCAAAAATTTTTCGCGGCATGCGTCCACGGTTTTCCACGGTCCCGGATGCTTTTTCCTGAAGTCCATGATCAACAGCTCGAAGGGGACTCCGTTGAAGTCGTGGTTGTCGCAGAGCACAATGGAAATCGGCGATCTCTTGTCGGGGCACAGGCGGTAAATCTTGTTGGCCGTAGGTGCGGTCTTGACGTAGTTGTTCTGGTCGCTGATGACGTGGGCGCTGTCTGTTGCCAGGGCGACGCCGTTTGCGTTCATGATGATGACGGAACTCATGAGGCTACCTGTTCACGTTGCCGAAAAAGTCTCTGTTGATTTGCTCGTCTGCAAGGGTCTTGTGCTTTACCCACACAAAGCCGTCGGTCTTTGCGAGTACGGCGACCTCGGTGCTGCCGCCGACGGTGCCGGGGTCGTCCTGTTGCACGTACCTCTTGAACGAGGTCATGTCGATGATGTTCTGCGCCATCTGTGCCATGTCGGGTAGCGATAGGCACTCCACGGTAGTGGTGATGTTCCTCTTGAAGTTGGACTCGATGCTGTCGACTCTTTGCCTGAATGCCTCCTCGATTTCGCCGAGGATGTTCGTCAGCTCGTCGTGGAAGTCGCTTACGGGCAGCTTGGAGTTGGCGGTGTACGGCTGCAGGGCGTCCTTGATGCGCAGCTCCGTGTCCGCAATGATCCCGTTCAGTTCCATCATCATCTCGCTTTTGAAATTCGGGTTGATGCCGTGGAAGAACTCCATGGCAACGTCGCCCTGTGCCAGGGGGATTACCATCTTTGGCAGTCGCGCGGATATCTTGCCCTCGCCAATCTTTTTGTAGACGAGCTTTTCGTCCAGGTTGCCAAGGACGCGGAACTGGTACGCGGCGGGGTAGTTGTCTGCCGTGCCGTACCCGGTAATGACGATGCCGGTGTGGATGCCGTTATTGAACATGCATTCGTGCTTGAGTGCCGATCGAATCAGGCTCTTGAACAGGTTGGCGTGCTTTTTGTACATCTGGCGGCCGTTCGCCGCGAAGTTGTCGTAGATGGAGTCGATTGCGTTGAGAGTCGTGTCCTTGAAGTCGGGGAATTCGTCCTGCATTTCTGCGAAGCAGGGCCTTTTCTTGATGAGCTCAATTTGCCTCTCGATAAAGAGCTGGAACTGGTCCTCGGAAATGTTTCGCGTCTTGCTGAACAACTCGGATATGACGTGGCGTATGTATCGCTTGTCGCAGGCCTCCTTGTCGATGGGGGACTTGCCAAGGTAGGTGATGAAGGTCCTTGCGCATTGGCCCAGGGATTTCCAGGGGTTGGGGTAGGCCTCCCTGAATCCGTGGGTCACGAGACTCCATGGAATGCCGTTGAAGCTGGCGTTTCCGCAGTGGACAAGGGCGATTGGGGGATTTGTCGACAACACCTCGATCTTGTTTGCTGACCGCGTGATTTTTTTCGCCGTGTTGCCGTCTTGCCATGTGGTGGCGCTATCTGCCGCGACGGCGATCCCACGCTTGTTCATTACGATAACTTCTGCTGTCATAAAGTTCCTTTGCTTTGCACGAAGAATATAAATATACCCTGAAATTTTTGACGGGGCGGCGATCGTGCGGAAATTCCTATGTAAAATCGTTTATATTTATGGTGCTGGCGCCGCGAGCCCCGGCGGAATATTGACAAGTGGGAAAAATCCTGCGGTAAGTCTGCCCGCAGGTAGTGCTTTTTATAATACTTTGTATAAAATTTGATAGATGCTGCAATGACGAAATTTGATTAAAAACGCAATATTTTGGCGATTTTTGAATAAAGCTGCT
>JAZLKH010000087.1:0-2560 GCA_045597545.1 Fibrobacter sp. | reverse complement strand
AACACTCCGGACGAAGTGTTCTGCGACGTGCTGAAGGCCTACGTTGACTTCTGCAAGGCTTCCGCCCCTAAGGCTAAGAAGGCCGCTGCTAAGAAGCCGGCTGCAAAGGCTAAGAAGAAGTAATTCTTGTTAGCGCTCGCTCTTGCGAAACCTTTAAAAAGTCTGACCCATTTCGTGGGTTGGGCTTTTTTGTTACAAAAAGGTTGCATTCAATCTTTGAAACATAAAGAACTTTTCTATTTTGTAGCAAAATTTTAATAAAAGAGTGTATTAGGGTCTAACATGGATCAGAATAATTTAAATTCCGCCTCCAATGCAAATTTGCAGGCTTCCGCACCTGCCCCCGCAGATGATGAAATTGATCTCCTGGAAGTTCTGGGGATTTTGCTGAAGCACAAGCTGTTCTTGGGGCTCTGCATCGTTTTCGGTGCGGTCGTGGGCTTCTTGGTTTCTAACTGGCTGCGTCCGCAGTACACCAGCGATGCTCTTTTGCAGATTGACGTAAAGGGCAACAAGGCCGGCAAGGCCATGGGCGAAATGGGTGCGCTCCTTGATGTGGCTAGCCCTGCCGAAGCTGAAATTGAACTCCTTAAGAGCCGCATGGTCCTTAGCTATGTCGTTGACCAGGAACGTCTTTGTTTCAATGCTTTCCCCAAGGGCGCAATGAAGCGCTTGACCCATAAGGAAGGCCGAATGGATTTGGACAATCTACAGATCCCGGTTGCGGCAATTACCGAAAAGTGGATGGCCAAGATTATCAGCGAAAACGAATTCGCGGTCATCACCCCCGAAGAAACCGAATTGGTTCGTGGCAAGGTTGGTGAAGACGTTGTTGCCGAATATTTCGGCGATACCCTTCTCATCAACGTAAAGCGTATGCGTGGCGAACCGGACCAGCTGTTCGTGTTGGCTCAGTCCGATCCTCTGGATGCGGTTCGTAGCTTGGTCAAGCAGCTGAACGTTGCAGAAAAGGGTAAGCAGACCGGTATTATCGGAGTGTCTTACACCCACCAGTATCCCGACCGCGCTGCGGCGATTCTGAATTCTATTGCAAACATCTACCTGCGCCAGAATGTAGAAATGCGTAGTGCCGAAGCTGAGAAGACCTTGGAATTTTTGGAACAGCAACTTCCGGGGGTCAAGGCTAAGCTGGACTCCGCCGAAAAGAAATTGGCAAACTACCGTCACAGCATCGGTTCTGTGGATATGAGTGGCGAAACCAGGGCCCACTTGGAAAAGTCTTCTTCCTTGGAAAAGGAAATTCTGGAGCTGGAACAGCAGAGACAGGCCGCCACTCGTTTGTTCAAGGAAGAGCATCCTACGGTGGTTACCATCGTAAAACAGCAGAATCGCCTACGTGCAGAACTTTCCAAGCTGAAGTCTTCTGCCGAAAAGATGCCGCTGACCCAGCAGGAAGTGTTGCGCTTGCAAGAAGAAGTGGCCGTGAACAATGCCCAGTACACTTCTATGCTTAACAATATCCAGCAGCTTCGCGTGGTTCGCGCCGGTGAAGTGGGCACCGTTCGCGTGGTGGACTACGCCCAGATTGAGCGTCGTCCGTCTAAGCCTAACAAGAAGATGATCCTGGGCGGTTGCATTGCCGGTGCTTTCCTCTTGGGTGCCTTGCTGATTTACCTGATGCAGATGACCAAGCGCGGTGTTCGTAGCTCCCTTGAAATTGAACGTGCTACGGGCGTTAGCGTGTACGCCAAGATTCCTCAGTCCGACAACTCCATCCTTGATCGTCGCAAGAAGGGCAAGAACACTCTGCCGCTGGTGGAGGAATCACCTGATGATCCTGCTAGTGAAGCGTTCCGTTCTCTTTATACGGCTATTGATTTCACTGTTGCAAATCAGAAAGTTATCATGGTGACGGGTATGGTGCCGGGCGTTGGTAAGTCTTTCGTTTCGAAAAATCTTGCCGCCCTTTACGCCACCAACAATAAGAAGACTCTCTTGATTGACGCCGACATGCGTCGAGGTGTAGTTTACAGCCACCATAAGGTTGGTCTTGGCGATGTGCTCTCTGGTAAGAGTTCCCTGGATGCTGCCGTGTCTGAATCCTTGACCAAGAACATGTATACCATGGGTGCTGGCAATACGGATGTGGCGCCCAGTGAGCTTCTCCGCGGTGATGCCTTCAAGAAATTGCTTGACGAGGCTCAGTCCAAGTACGATATGGTCGTGGTGGATACTCCGCCGTTGAACCTGGTGACCGACTCCGAATTGATCTTCCCGGTGGTTGACTTCGCCCTGTTTGTGCTTCACTATGGTCGTCACTCCATGGATCAGATCAAGGAGGCTATGCTTAAGGTGGAACGCTGTGGCGACAAGCCGCGTGCCTTTGTGATGAACCATTGTGAACACGATGGTCGCGGCTACGGTGGTTATGGCTACTATGGTGGTTACGGCTATTACAGCAAGAAAGGTTACTATAGCAAAAAGAAAAAATAAAATTTAGCGGTTGTAAGGCCGCTTTTTTTTTATACTTGTTTTTGTTTTCGTTGGAATTGTAAAGGTTTTAGATGAAGGTCTTAGTAACAGGTGCTGCAGGCTTTAT
>JAZLKH010000086.1:0-72764 GCA_045597545.1 Fibrobacter sp. | reverse complement strand
GATTGCGGCGGTCAGTAGCTTCGCTGACGCCGAACTTACGGTTGAGAGTGGATCTCACGGTGCGCTTTTCGTTATTTTCTTCGCTCATAATTTTTCCATTATCTGTTTGGCGACGGATTCCCCGTCAATTTTCAAAAGCTTGTACAAGGCGGAAATTTCACCCTGCTCCACAAAGTTGTCCGGAAGCCCGAAACGCAACAAACGCTTGTCCGTATATCCGAGATCCAGAAGCATTTCGCCGATGGCGGAACCATAGCCGCCAACCAGCGTATTGTCTTCCAAGGTGACAATGACCTTGTGGCTGTCAAAGAGACCGCGGTAGCATTCCTGGTCCAGAGGCTTGATGATGCGTGCATCCACCAAAGTGGGGTTGTATCCGTTTGCACGCAGGACCTCCGCGGTCTTCTTCAATTCGTTTGTCATAAAACCTGCGCCCAGGAGCAGGATATCCTTACCCTGTTCCAGGACCTTCGGCAGGCGACTGTAGAATTCACCCTCGGCAGGAACCAGTTCCTCGGCCAAGGCGGTACCGCGAGGATAGCGGATTACCACGGCACCCTTCATGTCGATGGATGCGGTAATCATATCACGCAGCTCGTTCTCGTTGGACGGGGCAAGGATGGTAATCCCCGGCACCGTACGCAGGAACGACAAGTCGAATGCGCCATGATGAGTGGGGCCATCGGCGCCCACAAGGCCTGCGCGATCAAGCACCAGCACCACATGCAAATCCTGCAGGGCGATGTCGTGCATAATCTGGTCGTAGGCACGCTGCATAAACGACGAGTAGATGGCCACCACGGGCACCACGCCATCGCAGGCAAGGCCCGCAGCAAAGGTCACGGCGTGTTCCTCGGCAATACCCACGTCGATAACGCGGTCCGGCAATTCCTTGGCCACGATATCCAGGCCACAGCCCGTGGGCATGGCGGCGGTAATGCCGATAATGCGATTGTCCTTCTTGGCCAGTTCCAGCAGGGTCTTGCCGAACACGCTGGTCAAGGAGGGATTCTTTCCACCCGGCACCAGCGGAAGTCCGCTTTCCGGATCAAAGGGACCGCAACCATGATACTTGGTCGGGTTCTTCACGGCGGCGTCCAGACCGCGGCCCTTTTCCGTAAGCACGTGCACAAGGCAGGGACCCGGCTGGGACTTTACGCGCTCCAGGATCATCACCAGTTCGTTGATGTCGTGACCGTCGATGGGTCCAAAGTAGCGAACGCCCAGGTCCTCGAAGAACTGGCCGGGCTTCACGGCGGTCTTTGCAGCGCCTTCCACCTGCAAGAACAAGTCGCGGAACCTGGAACCGAGAACGCCCGGCAGACGCTTCATCAGGCGATCCAGGTCGGTACGCATCTTGTTGTAGACCGGGTCCGAAATGACTCGGTTCAGGTACTTGCTAAAGCCGCCCACGTTAGGGGCGATGCTCATCTTGTTGTCGTTCAAGATGATGGTCATGTTCTGCTTAGAAATACCCGCATTATTAAGGGCCTCGTATGCCATACCGCCGGTCATGGAGCCGTCACCAATGACGGCCACCACATTGTTGTGGCGATTGAAGTGGTTACGGGCAACGGCAAATCCAAGGGCTGCCGAAATGGAAGTCGTAGCGTGTCCTGCGCCAAAGCAGTCATACTCGCTTTCGTAGCGCTTCAGGAAACCGGCGATGCCATCCTGCTGACGCAGAGTTCCAAATCGGTCAAAGCGACCCGTCAAAAGCTTATGGACATAGGCCTGGTGACCCACGTCCCATACGATCTTGTCGGCAGGAGCATTATACACGTAATGCAATGCGAGAGTCAGTTCCACTACGCCAAGGCTAGAAGCCAGGTGACCGCCATGCTTGGACACTTGACCGATAATGGTCTCGCGAATCTGCTGGGCCAGCTGGTTCAGCTCCTCGACGGAGCAATGCTTAATGTCTTGTGGGGACTTGATATCTTTTAAGTTCATTACTTAACCCGAGTAATGATGAATGCGGCGATGGAGCGAAGAATAGTGGTATCCTGCTTCAGGCTATCCAGGGCCCGAATGGATTCCTCGTAAAGTTCGCGAGCACGTTCACGGGACTTCTCCAAACCGATGAGGGCGGGGTATGTGGCCTTGCCCTTTTCGATGTCGGAACCCACGTCCTTGCCCAGTTCCTCGGTGGTAGACACAATATCCAGGATGTCGTCCACGATCTGGAAGGCAAGGCCAATGGAGCGGCCATAGTTGCGAATCGTCTTGATTTCCTCTTCGGAGGCGTTTGCAAGGCGTGCGCCTACTTCGAGGGAGGCCTCGATCAGGGCTGCGGTCTTATGGTAGTGGATATAGTCCACCAGTTCCATGTCGGCGGGCTTGCCTTCGCTCTCGATGTCGATCATCTCACCGCCGATCATGCCAAAGGTGCCAAGCAGGTGAGCAAGGATTTCGATAGCCTTGGCGTTACCCGTCTTGCCCATGAGTTCAAAGGCAAGGATGCAGAGGGCGTCACCGGCCATGACGGCGGTAGCTTCGCCAAACTGCTTATGGGAGGTGGGCTTGCCGCGACGGAAGTCATCGTTGTCGATGCAGGGCAGGTCATCGTGAATCAGGGAGAACGTATGGAGCATCTCCAATGCGCTCATGGCGTAATGTACGGATTCGCCCTTTCCGTTGAACATGTCGAAGGCGGCGCGAACCAGCGCCGGGCGCAAACGCTTGCCGCCGGCGAACATGGAGTAACGCATGGCCTCGTGAAGACGATTGGGTCTGTCTTCGGGAGACGGGAGAAATTCATCAAACTTCTGTTCCGCTTCCTTGGAGATGCGGGACAAGTAATCAAGGGCAATAGCCGCTTCTTTTTCAAGAGATTCCATATACACAAAGATACTTAAAAAGGCCCCCTCAAAAGGAGACCTTCCGTTAAATCAACCCTATATTTCCAGAGTTTTCCTAGAACAGAACTCCATGAATCCTGATATCGTCAACGAAGAATTCCTCACCGCCGCGAACAAAGATAGTCAGCTGCTTTACATGGTTCTTGACACTGTCCCAGGCGCCAATGCAATCCACCCTTTCAGAGCTGTTTACGCACAGTTCCGTAGGCTTCAGCACAATCCTTTTCCACTGGGCCTTAAGGGGAATCCAGTCCGAGGCGGCCTTGGGTCCAGCCAACGCCCAGTTCTCCAGGGCCAGACGAATTTCTCCGTCGCCCTTGGCGTAAAATTCTACGGAATCCACAGAGGCAAAGCTCCAGATTTCCGCGGACTTGCCGAAAGAAGGGTAAAGGTCCGTTCCAAGGAGAGCCCAGGCCCAGTCATCGTCAGCCAAGGTGTACTGGCCGTGGAAAACTTTTGACTTTAAATCCTTGTCGTAAACGATGCCCTCTACGACACTGGGGGGTTCAATGATGGAGCCCTTCTTCAGGGTATCAACACTCAGGTACCAGCCGGGAGCATCACCTTCGAAATCCTGAAGGACCATGGAGGGCGAAAGGTACTGGATTCCGCTAGACTGAGGTTTGATCACAGTTTCGGTATAAATCTTGCTGCCGTCGGCATAGGCAAAATACAGGCTCAAGGAATCCGTCGCCGGCAAGTTCGGCAACACATAGGCGCCCGACGCGCTGGTCTTTACAAGGATGTCCAGGCCGTACACGCCCACCCAGGCAAAATCCTCGTTGGACTTCAAAGTCACCTTGCTGGAAACCGTAGAAGTAGGCTCAAGCCTAAGGGTATCGATTTTGGCCAAGGCGGCAGCGGAGAACTCCCTGGAGAAGGCGCTGTTTCCAGAAATCGCAGTCAAGCGGAAATCTCCCACCACAGGCCACTCCATGGCAAACCTGCCGTCAACATCGGCGCGAAGGTCAGCCAGGGCAACCGTATTTTGAACAACATAATCCTCGGCGGAGGCGCTCACCGAACGGAGGCTCACCGTGGCATAGGATGCCGCAGCGCCATCTTCCAGAAGCAGCACCACTTTTCTTACCGTATCCTCGGGAACCTCCACATCACCCGTGTCCACAGCAGAGGTATCCCTCTTCTGGAAGTTGCGGATCTCGGTCTGGTAGGGCTTCAGCACCACCTTCTCGGTCTTCTGCAGAACCTCGTCAAAGGCTTCGTTCACCACATACAGCTGCAGGGAATCGTTGGAGGGCAGCGTCGGCAGCACAAAGGAGCCGTTGGCGTCGGAACGCACCAGGATGTCCGTACCCAGCACGCCTACCCAAACCATCTGTGACCCTTCGGGAATATCGACGACACCCGTCATGGAGGATGTCGCCACCAGCTCCACGGAATCCACATCGGCGAAGCCCGCCGCAGAAATCACCCTGGAGTAGGCGGAACCCTCGCCCACCACGGTCAGGCGGAATTCCCCTTCCTCGGGAATCTGCAAGCTGAATCGGCCCTCGGCGTCAGCATAGGCGTCGGCCTGCACAAGGGCGTTCTCGGGTTCGGCCGTAGCTGCCATGTGGTCCACCTTGCGAAGGGCCACCGAGGCGAAGGGAGCGGAACCGCCACTGGTATAAGCCACGATCCCGTTGGTGGTTTCACTACCCGGACCACCGGCAACATCGTTGTTGCCTCCATTTTCGGAGCAGGCCCATAAAGCTAGGGCTAAAGGCAAAAGATAATGTTTTCGCATCATTTCTCTTTCTCCTGAAGCGGTTTCGTGAATGCCAACGGAAATAGCTGAACGTTCAGCTGGAACACGGTATCGTCACCGGAACCTTCCTGGGATAAACGTAGTAAATCCGAACGAAATTCTTTAATCTTCTCGCGAATCAGCTGGATATCATCCATGTTAAAGGTCATGGTGACGGTGCTGATATCGCGAAGATAGGGCTGATGGCGCTCCAGGGACTCCCCTGCCAGGGCAATGGTATCCTTCTGGAACTGGCGAACGGCAGCGGAACGCCAGTTGCCGCCGGTACTTACAAAGGTGTCGTTCACCTTCCAGTAGCCTTCGCGGTCCGTAGAAATCATGTTCAGTTCGGCCAACAGTTCCACCGCGGCCTTGGCCTCGGCCTCGGTAATCTGCGGGGTGCAACACTCTGCAAGTCCCTGGTAGTCGTCCTTGAACTTGCAGATACCGATAATGGAACGGATGGCGTTATAGTACCAGTGGCGGTAGAACTCCAGCTCCTTCTTGGCCAGGTACTTCAGGGAGACACCCTTGAGGGCCTGCATCTTCTCGTAGTGCTGCAGGGCGTCGGCATCGGTCTTGGAGCGACCGAACAGGACCATCTCGGTCCAGTAGGCGGTCTCCTTCTCGTCCAGCTCGAAGAATTCGGCGGTGGGCTTGATAAAGCTTGTGGACAGATGAATCTTGCCCTGGGACATCCTCAGCAGGTTGCCCGGGTCAGCACCGATCTTCATCGCCATGTAACGCCAAGAAATAATCGACTTGCGCTGTTTGAAGTCATCAAAAGCGTCTCTAAGCCATTCACGATAATCGGTATACTCAAAAATCTGTTTCATGGTCTTAAAAATAAATCGTAACTGTATCTGTACAAAGCGTTTACGAGGAATCTCCGTTGTTGTGTTTTACAACGGATTCAGCTGCGTTGTACCCATTCCGACGTTCCCTGTGACTTCCGTCACAAGAATCTTTTTCACTAAATGGAAAACCTTATCGGGAACGCTTGAACGTGGCGCTGGTTACGCGGTTACGACCGTTCTCCTTGGAGGTGTACAGGGCCTTGTCCGCTCTCTCGAAGAGGTACTTCGGATCCTCGCCAGCCACCATTTCGGCGATACCAAAGGAGCAAGTCACCTGCTGCTGGGGAATCAAAGTTGCACTTTCAATGGCGTGACGGAGCTTCTCGGCCAGGAACTCGGCGTTCTGGATAGGCGTATCGCCGCAAAGGATCACGAACTCCTCGCCACCCCAACGCACCAGGGCGTCAGTATTACGAATCTTGCTCTGGATAAGCTTGCACAGGTTCACCAGGACTTCATCACCCACGGCGTGCCCGTAAGAGTCATTGATGTGCTTAAAGTGGTCTATATCCAAAATCACGAAGGATACCGGACTGCCATTCTTGCTCAGGTTTTCCTGTTCGCGCAAAAGCACGCTGCTGAAGCCCGCACGGTTATAGCACCCCGTCAGCGGGTCCTCCTTACTGGACTTCTCGTATTCGCTCTTCTCGATTTCAAGAGCCTTAAGGTTCTTTTCCAGCTCTTCGCGCTTCTTCTTGTTGGCGGCACGTTCACGGCTGTAGTCAAAGAAGCGGATAATCAAGATGATAAGGAAGGTGACAAACCACATGGCCACCAGGGCGGTCACCAGCTTTTCCTTGGCAATCTTCTTACCCTTGAAGCAGAAGCCCTTTATTTCCAAAGTTCCATAGCCCAGCGGAGCATTGGTGCCGGTCTGGATTTCGATCAGGGGAATGTTACTCAGGTCCACGTGAGCCTTGTGAACGTTGATTTCGTTCTGGGCGACCCACCAGCCGGCAACACGGAATTCCTTGGGAACAAACACCGCCGGGTAGGTTTCTTCCAACGGGAAGAACTCGATTTCATTGAACTTTAGGGACGTTTCGTCGTCTGGACGGCAGATGGTACTGTCGTAGCCGCGCATGTACAGACGAACGGAGCCTTCGCCACGGGGCTTGATCCATACGAAGATGCTGTCAAACTGGGAAATATCCTTGCCGCGAATCTTTCCGTCGCCCAGGAAAATTTTGACACCTACATACGGATAAGCATAACCTTCGCGAAGTTCATAGTCTATAATGACAGACGAGTCGGTGCGTTGCAGATCCACCGCAGAGGAACCACCATCGGCAGAATCCGTTTCTGCAACCAGGTAGGGGTAATCCGAAAGGTAAAGAGTCTCTATATTGTCCAAACCATTCTGATAGGCAAAAAGGGCTATGACCGTTACGGCCAAAAGCACGAAGATCAAGATATTCATCCTGAACAGGAGGTATACTTTTTCCAAAATCTTAGACATACTTCGATAGTACAAAACTCTAATTCTTCTTAATATACAAAAATAGCGCGCGTTCGCTTCACTAGCGAGACATCCACTTGCCCAATCGGCCAACAATGGGCCTCAGGGTATTGGCAAGCTCCACCTGGGAACGGGCGCAGGGATGACCATGGAGAGCCGTATTCTCCGTACGGACCTCCACAAATTCCAAATCCTCATGGCCAGCAGCCCTTTCTGCATCGTAGATGGCCTTTACCGTGGGGGTCAGGTCATCGTTGGGCCAAATCTTTGTGGAAACCAGGAGGAACTTTACACCAGGGTGAACCGTTCGCAGAGTCTGCAGCATTTCGGCGTAGGCCTTCTTGAAGGCGCCCTTGTCGCCGTAGGGGGGATTCCCCTGGAAATCGTTGATACCCAGGAACACCACAATGACCTGGGGATGGAAATTATCCAAATTCCACATCAGCTTGGTGGAATCAAGACCCTGGCCCAGGTCAGCAGGAGCCTCGCCGGGAACGGTATACTGGTAAAGGCGGGGAACAAGCCACTCGGGCACGATGTTGTCGTAATTGCGAACCACACCGCGACCGCTAAAGGCGTTTACCTGGAAATCGGCCTTGTAGCCGTCGGCCAGCAAAAACGCGTAACTCATGGAGGCGTTGGTGGCAATGAACACGTTCTCGTCGGGGTCGCCAATCTGACCTTCGACACCGTAGCCCACCGTAAAGGAGTCCCCGATAAATTCAATGCGGCGATTAGAGGCCTTGGGCGGAGCCAGGAACCTTCCCTTTACATCTGTAGAAATCTTGTAGAGCTTCGCTCCGCCGGGGTTACTTTCGCTCACCTTGATCAAGCGGTAGCTGTGGGAACTTCCATCGCCTGCCACCTTGACCTTCTGAATGGACCTGGAGTCCGTCACAAAGACCGCCACCTGCCTGCCATCCTGGTCTACGCGCCAACGGGCCTGCCCCTCGATGTCAAATTCCAGAGTCTTTGCGACAGCGTTGAACTGGACCATGGCTGCAGGGGCACTGGTGCGGACATAGGCATCCGTAAGCTCCCAACGACCATTAAACGAGAAATTTTCAGAAAAATTACCCACAGAATTCTCCGTTCCAAAAGAAACCGCCGACAGCATGGCCAAGGCCACTGCGGCAGTTCGCATCATTCCTAAACCCTTCATGTCGGGGAATAGTAGAAAAAAAGAACAGTCCTTGTAGGTACCTGCAAAAGTAAGAACGAGTTCTAGGGCTCTTTTTTACCCAGGACCTTAACTTCGCGGATAAAGTTCAGGTCCAGGCTCTGGTTCGTCTCCTTGCCATAGACTTGAATTTCAATGGTCTGGGGGGACTTCGCCAGCTTTAGCCCATGTACGAAGAAGATTAGCTCCGTCTCCTTGGCGGTACGCTTGTTCGGATCCTTGACCTTGGCACCCACGAGAGTTCCCACCGTCTTGGCGTATCGCAAAACCTTCACCAGGTCAAAGGTGCTCAGCTGCTGATAGTTGCTGCCATACTTGGTGGAGTTCAAAGCACTCTGCAGAGTGTTCTCGTCGGCCTCATCCTTGAGCTCGTAATCCGGAGTTCTTGATTCAGGCCAAACTGCGGCAAAGTCCTTTCGCCATTCCTCGGTGGGGGCCGCGGCACGATCAATGGTCTTGCGTTCCACATAAGGACAGTAGCCAAAGCTCTCCAGAATCTCGAAGACCCGAAGTTCCCGTTCCGGCTTCAACACAAAACCATACCCCGGAATATACTCCTCGGTACATTCGGTAAACTGGGGAAAGCGAGAAAGCTCGGCCAACACCTTGAGGTCGTCGATTTTCAACAGGCGAACGGTCTGCACCTTGGCCCCGTAATAGGAGGCGTTCCACTCCTCGATAGTCCCGGCAACATTTTCAGGGGGCTTGATCCACGTCTTGAAATGTTCAATTTCCGATTCCGGCAGGCCGCACTTCAGTCCCTGCACATAGGCGTCCTTGCTCAGCGAAAAGCGAAGGAAGATTTCATCGTTCTCTACCTTGGAAAGGCAGGCCAGGGTAAACAGAACACGCGGCGAGGTCCCCGTAGAGACAATGAGCTCAAAGTTCGGCAGACAGGAAATATTCTGCTCGGGAATGGAGGCGATGGCCTTGGAAACCCAATCCGCACCGGACTGGGACAGGGCAACCGAAGCCACCTTCCCATGGTCCATCTGAAAATTCACAAGCCCCAGCAGCCACAGCTCACGCAGAGGACGGGGCAGATAATCCCAGGGAAGCTCCTTGTTCTTTTCGAGCAGGCGCGAAGAAGGATCCAGCACCCAAAGCAAGTAGCTAGCCTCCACGACGCCCCTAGGTTCCGCAAGTTCGCTAAGCAACTGAGCACAGTGAGAGCGATCGCCGTGGAAACGTTCCTTAAGCCACCAGGACACAACGTCCTGGTGCAGGCGGAAACCGTTCTTCCTTATGAACTCAAGGGCCTTTTCGGAGGGCACCAGATAGACATCCTCCTGTTCCAGCCAATTGTTGGCGGTAAGGAAGTTGAATACCAGGGACACTTCATTTTCCGCGGCGCGTTCAGAAATTTGCTTTGCCGCGGCCATGGAATCCAGGCACATCTGATAGCCGCGACGGTGAATTGTTCCATTGGAGTTGACTTTCAGCTCCTTGCGCATGGCATAGGAAAGCACCAGGCAAATATGCCAATCCAAAAGGTTCTGGAACGCAACAAAGTTCTGTCCCGGCTGCACTCCCGCCTCGGAGGGAATATCAAAGCAGCCCAGAAAATCGGAGAAGCCGTAATAGACCGCGGAGCCCACCGAAGAAGTTCGCCACAGCAGATACTGGCGGCACATTTCCAGCAGAAACGCCTGAAGGTCCTTGCTCTTGCTTACGGGGACGGTGAGCCTAAGTTCATTAAAAGTCAATCCGCGGGAACCGCTATGGTACAACAAGTTCAGGCAGCGACACTGCCAGGGTTCCATCTTGCCGAACATTTCCACGGCACGCTTTTTATTTGCATAGAACGAAAGAGCCTCCGACTGAATCAAGGCGTTGTTCAGCAAGCCCTTGTGACCGAACGCCTTCGCATGCGCTGCACGAAGGAGCGGTTTAGACATCCCATCAAAAAACGTATTTAAGTCAAACATCTGCCACCTAGAATTGGGTGCCAAATTTAGCAATTTTGAAAAGTTGTCAATGTCTAGTCTTTCAGAAAGTCTTGTACGTCAGCCACCGTATTGGCGACACGCTGCTTCATGTTCCAGATTCTGGAGAAGGTCTTGCCATAGGCTTCCGTAACCACACGGTTGTCCATAATCAGCACCTTGCCGGAATCCTCCTCGGAACGTAGCAGACGACCCAGGCCCTGGCGCAATTCCATATAGGCTTCCGGTACAAAGTAATCCTTGAAGGAGTTCTTGCCTTCTTCCTTCATCTTCGCGGTAACACCAGCCACCAGGGGCTCCACAGGGTTCGGGAACGGAAGCTTGGTAATTACCAGAAGCTTAAGGGCATCTCCCGGGAAGTCTACGCCTTCCCAAAGGGACTGGCAACCCAGAAGGCAGGCCCCGCGTTCACGGCGGAACATGGCCACAAGGCCGTCCAGGGCTCCGTCCACATGCTGGCACAAAAGCAACTTGTTCCTCTGGGCAAATACGGGGGCCAAGGCGGCCTGGGCCTTCATCATGGACGAGATGCTGGTAAACAGCACCATGGTATTTTCAGCCACATCCGGCAGCACATCAACTAACGTAGCGATCATCGCCTCGTTGTATTCCACGGAGACAGAAGGTTTCGGCAGGTACTTGGCCACCATCACCTTGCGGCGCTCGTCCTTGTTGAACACCTCGTTGTAGACACGGAGGAAGGGGCGCTTGCTTTCGCCAAGGGAATCCATGCCCATCTTCTGAACAAAGTATGCCAGGTCGCCTTGAACGGCCAAGGTCGCCGAGGTAAAGGTGGCGGACTTGATCCAGGGATAGAACTTTTCCTTCCAGGTCACGCTGGAATTAAGCGGATAGGCGTGCAACTTGATGGTATGGGGATTGAAGGGCTCCTCCATGAAGAACACCCAATTCTCTCGACCCGCCTTGGTCACAAATTCAAAGTCGGAGACGAAGCGGGCGATTTCAGTCATGCGCCCGGCAAGGTCGCTTACAATCCCCGAAACCCGTCCATCCTTAAGGGTCGCATTCACCGAGGCAATCAGTTGATCAGCCAGTTTTTCCGACTTGGCCACTTGATCCAGAAAGCCGCTGGGATCGGCATCGTACTCGGCCAAAATCCCGGACGTGTAGGTGAACCCATTCTTGGAAGGTTTCTGCTTGGTCAACTTCTTGCCAATCTTCATAAAGAAACGGTGCAAAGTCTTTTCCGTTTCCGAAAGGGCCTCGGTCAGGTTGGCACTGGCTTCAAGCAGTTCCACGCTTTCTACAGGAATCAAGGCCGTCAGCTGAGCCATAAGGCCATCCTGCTTGTTGCGAGAAGGAACCATGGTCTTGATTACATTGCGAAGGCCGAAGAAGGAAACGGAACGTCCAAGCGCCTGGTTGCTGATTTCAGGAAGCCTATGGGCTTCGTCAAACACGATGTGCTCGTAAAGCGGAAGCAACGCAAAATCCAGGGACATGTCCGCAAGGAACAGGGAATGGTTTACCAACAGCAGATTGGCGTTCATGGCGCGGCGTTTCGCGGCCAGGGCCGGGCACTTGTCATAGTGGGGGCACTTTTCGCCAAGGCAGGACTTGGCGGAGCTTGCCATCTTGGACCAAAGCACGCGATTGCGGCCCTGGCTAAAGGAGGTACACTCGTTCACATCGCCAGACGTAGTTTCAAAGACCCAGGGAACAATGGCCATAAAGGAATCCCGTTCCTCGGGCAGCAGCAACCTTTCGGAGCCGTTCAGAATTTCCTCGAACTTGCGAAGGCACAGGTAGTTTTCACGGCCCTTTAAAATGGCAGGCTTCAGCTTACCCTCGTACAAGTCCGCAATCATGGGAATGTCATGATTCCAAAGCTGTTCCTGCAGGGCACGTGTTGCGGTACTGATTACCACCCGTTCCCCGGCGACAGCCTTATTGGCCGCAGATACCAAATAGGCAAGGGACTTGCCAGAACCTGTGGGAGCTTCCAGGACACAGAGGCCTCCCTTGTGCATATTGCGTTCTACAACCGAGGCAAAATCCTGCTGGTTGTGGCGAACCTTGAAATTTTCCATCTTCCGGGCAAGCAAGCCTCCATCCTTGAAGAATTCACTTACACGAGGAGCCTTGCTCTTTTCGCGAACATCCTCCAAGGGAACCGCAGGCAGCTTGTACTGCGGCAAGGAAACTTCACCGCCATTCAGATTCCATACCATGGACCAGTCCGAGCCCACGGCAACGCGGGACAAGGCCTCCACAAGCCAGGGGTCCGTACCCTGAATCTTTTCCAGGGCCATGACAAACAGGCGACCACAGGCATCGGCGTCGGGCAGGGCGCGATGGGCGCGGCTACGGGGAATATTCAGCTCCTGCACCAGTGTATCCAATCGGTGATTGGGAATGTCCTGATAGGCAATTCGAGAGACCGTCAGGGAATCCCATACGGGGTGGTTGTCAAAGCTCACCCCCACCTTTTCAAAGGTCTGCTTCAGGAACTTGGAATCAAAGTTGGCGTTATGGGCGACAATGGGCAAGTCACCGATAAAATTGAAAATCCTGGCGGCCACGGCAGAGAAGGGTTCTGCACCTTCCAGGTCGTTCTTGTAGATACCGGTCAGGTTTTCGATAAAGGGCCTAAGTCCTGCCGAAACTGGCTTTACCAAATAATCCACGGATTCTCCGGGAACTCCGTTTTCAAATCGGACCAGGGCAACCTCGATTATTTCATCCTTTTCGAAATCGAGGCCTGTGGTTTCAAGATCTATAGCCACAAAGGAGGGAATCTTAGACATCTTATTTTTCCTTTACCAAAACTCTAGGGCAGGGCGGGAATCTGGGGGAACAACTGATCCAGTACATTTTCACCATTGCCCAACTTCAGAGTATCATTAATGGCACGCCATGCCGCGCCAAAGCGGAAGGGCTCCACGGCGCCACCATCGGGCAAAAGCTTTCCTTCTTCAGGATAATAGTAATCCATAAAGTAGGAACCTTCTACCAAGTCGTCGAATTTGAACTCTCCACCGGCGCCACACGGCTCCGTGTAGTACATGTTATTTTCCAGGGCAAGCAGGCGCACCAGGGCTCCACTCCTGGCTCCGGGAATCGTCCCTCGCAAGGTAGCCAGCTTCAACTTGCCCACGGTCTCGAACTTTTGGAGATTCCGGTACTTCAACTCCACAACCGTATCGCGAACGCCGTTGCTGTCGGGAGCAGCCAGGGTGGTATCCTTATAGCCCATGAGCAGCGTCATGGACAAGTCCGTTGCCCAGGGCGCCTGCGGAACCACGGCAAAACGCACCGGATCCAGCTGCATTACCTGCACCTGCGCCGTATCCTTGTTGATCACCATGTAGAAGGTGTTCTCCAGGGAATCCAGCTTCGGCTTGTCAAACAGCACGATCACCGAATCATCAGGGAACACATACTTGGACTTTGAAATCGCCTTGGCCGAATACACTGCGGCAGGCAGCGTATCCGACTCCATCTTCTTCCATTCCCACTCCACCTCGTTGCGGGCCGTGTCCAACGTGCGGAACAGGGAATCCTTACCCTCGCGGCACATGAACCTGTAGAGAACTTCACTTTTCGGCGCAGGGTCAAAGTAGAACTGCGGTTTGTTGGACTTGGAGCCCACATAGACCAGCTTCGGGTTGATGGTATCCTTTTCCGGAGTCACCAGGTAGCAGTTGGCGGGATTGGCAAAGGCGGAATCAAAGAACACGTTCCTGGTAAAGGAGGCCTCCAGCACATTGGCAAAGGGCTGGCTTACCGACTCCAGTTCCAGGCGAGTGGAATCCATGTCGGCAACGGCCACCCACAAGGTATCCGTACTCTCCTCGGTCAGCACCAGGTCCTGTGTCCAGATGCCCACCTGTTCCGTAGACAGTTCAATTTTCTGGTTTCCGTTTCCATCCACAAAGGCAACGACGCGGTAACGCCCAGCCTTAAGGCCAGTCAGCGTAAAGTTGCCGGCGCTATCCGCACGGGTCACATACAGGGGCGGCTCCTTCAAGAGCATGGGCAGAGAATCCAGGGCGTGCGTCACCGTATCGCGATACTTGTCCAAAAACTTTCTGCTTTCGCGTTCCGCACCCATAAGGAACAAGCCTACGCTTGGAAATTCCTTTTTCCTGCGCATGGCCTCGTTCACCAGAACCCGCCCTGAAAGCGTCAGGGAATCGATAACGGAACCTGTGGAGAACACCACCTGGAAAGGTTTCGCCAAGGCGTTGCCATGCAAGTCCTTGATGCCACCGGCAAAGGTAATCGTATAGGTCGTACCCGTGTCCAGCTCCGCACGGGAACTGAGCACCAGGGACTTTCCGCTCACTTCAAAGCGCAACTTCTTTTCGATCGGCGGCGATATGGACACGGCGCTGCGGGGAACCGTCGCATTGATCCACTCGTCAAACTCCAGCTTCACCAAGAGCTCATTGGGATGGTTCGTCGTATTGGGCGCAGGGTAGACACCTGCCACGCGAGGCGGCAACTTGTCCTCGGGTCCACCCGAGGGCGCCACCTGGGTCGCACAGGCGATCAGCAGCAGGCAACCCGCCAACGCATATATGAACGACGAGAACTTCATGCCTAGTCAATCAGGTGAATGACCTTGCCTATGCGAGACCAGCGGATCTTGAAGGGCAGGCGCCACCAGGTAAAGGGGTTACCCAGGGCAAAGCTCTGATCGTCATTGTCGATGGAGAAGTAGATGACAAAGGCCTTGGCCTTGATGTTACGAAGCGAAACAAAGCCCCAGTAGCGGCTATCCGCGGAATTGTCGCGGTTGTCGCCCATCATAAAGAACTGCGGCGTCTGCACCACATAGTAATCCATGGGCTTGCCTCCAAGGCTAAGCCTTTGGCGAATCTCAAACTTGGAAGGTGCCACCGGCGCCGTCGAATCCGCAACGGCAGAGGAATCCCCGGCGGCAGCCGCGTTCGCGGCCAGTTCCATCTGCCGGTTCAGCAAGTTCACATTACCTTCCAAATCCTGCAGCAGGGAACCCTCGAAGGCCATGTAGCTTACCTGACGCGTAAGGCCGCCCTTCGCATGGGGGTCCAGCATAGGCAGGTAGCCGATGCGGGCCAGTTCCTTAAAGTAGGCAAAGGACATTACGCCCGAAACCGTATCGCCCTGGGTCAGGCGCTGCTGAACCACGGTGCGGTTGCGGCGGAAAAGCTCATTCAGCGAAAGGCCGCGGTCATTTTCCACGGGAACCTTGAAATCCTCGAAATCGTAGTTGTTTATCTCTACGCCGTCCTTCCACAGGGAAAGATCCAATTCCACCGGCTCGTCGGGGTTCTCCTGGGCCACCAGGGAGCGAAGCCACCACAGCATATCCAGCGACAGGGAGTCCACATACAGGGTATCGCCTACCGACGGTACCACGAAGGTTTCACGCTCATCCCTGGGCGACATGGTGCGGGCAAGGGAAGTCCACTTGCCGCGACCGGGCAGCGTATCCTGACGCACCCCGTTCACGTAAAGGCGGCCACGATGAACCGCAACAGTATCGCCGCTTACCGCAACGCAACGCTTGATATAGTCCTTGGGACCATCCGCGTAATGGATCAGATGGGGCTGACCCGCCTCGGGTTCGTGATCCCAGTAAAGGTTGCCAAACATCAGGGCATTGAACAAGTGGGTGTATCGATCGGGATTTCCATCGGGATACTCGGGCTCGCCAGGATAGCGGAAGATCACCACATCCCCAGGAACCGGCACAGTGTAGCCAGGGAACTTCTGGTTGCTAAATGGCACCGGCGAACCGTAGGTAAACTTGAGGCCCAGCAAAAAGTCCCCCGTCTTCAGGGAATCCTCCATGGATCCGCTGGGAATCTGGAAGGCCTGAATCACATACTGGATCACAATAAGCGCAAGCACCACGGGAACAATGATTTCCCGGAGCAATCCCTTCAAAAAACTCTTCATCGAAAACTTCTTGTTTTCTGCGTCCATCTTAATTCCAGAATTAGAGGTTGCGAATCTTCTTCACCAGGCTGCGGCTCACCAGCAGCTGGGTGCTGTTCTTGTCACGCAGGTACATGACCATGCGGCCCGCATCCGTCTTGCGACATTCGGCGATGTAGTCGATGGCCACGATATGGGACCTGTGGACCCTTACGAAATGCCTGGGGTCCAGTTTCTTTTCCAGTTCAACAAGGGGAGTGTCGATAACGTACTGGTTATTCACCGTATAGACCGTGGTGTACTTCTCTTCGCTATGGAAACGGATAATCTCGTCGATGTTCACAAAGATGATGCGATCGCCGATTTTCACCTGAAGACGCTGCATATACATGCCATTCAGGTTCACCAGTTCCCGCAACTTGTCCCAGTTGAATTCCTGTGGCAGCAGGGGTTCACTTTCGTCACTAGGCAGGCGACGGCGAATCTTTTCCATGGCAGAGGCTAGGCGCTCGGTCTCAACGGGTTTCAAAAGATAATCCACCGTATCCTCTTCGAAGGCCTTAACCGCAAAGTTGTCGTAGGCCGTGGTGAACACCACCAGGGGAACCTCATCAGGATTCAAACCGTGAAGCACATCGAAGCCGTCCATGTCCGGCATCTGGATATCCAGAAAGACCACATCCGGCAAGAGTTCCTTGATCTGCTGGATGGCCAAGGCACCAGAACCCGCCTCGCCCACGATTTCAACTTCGGAGGAGTACTCCTCCAAAAGAGCCCGCATACGCTTTCTTGCCAGCGGCTCGTCATCAACGATCATTGCGGAGAACTGCATCGCTACTCCTTGGTTTCCTTTGCAGCGGGATTTTCCTTAACGGTAACGGGAGCCTTGAAAATGCGGATCAAGTCAGCGTGCATACCGTTTTCATCTTCGTAAAGCGTACCTGCGCTGGTAATGTAAGAAAGGGTACCGGAGGCGCCGCGCTTGTAATTCCAGCCGATGGAATTGTCAGAAAGGGAAACCTTCACCGTACTGTCGGTAACGACGTAGGAGCCCTTAAGGGTATCCGTAATCAAGGTGTCCTGAACCCTCGTCTGCACCACTTCGGCAGACATGTCCTCATTCAAGGTCAGGCGAATCATTTTCACCTTGCAGTCATCGCAAGGCATGCGGCCCGAATACAGGCCAGGCAATTCCTTTGGCAACTCGATGGCCGGAAGATCCGGCAAGGGTTCCGTCTTCTCTTCGGAACAGGCGAATAGGAACAAAGTCGTTGCCACAAGGGCAGCGCCTTTAGCAAGGGAGCGTACAGAGGAACTGAAATTTTTCATACCGCATAATTTAACAATTTGCGGCCTGGGAAATCATGGGGCACCCCTAAAATCCGATAGAATGAACGATTCTAAAGCCCAGCATCTGACTGTGATACAAGGGAACCCTTTTGTTGCGTTCACCCGACGCCATGGCCGTCACCTTGTCGGACCAGCCTCCACCACGAACAACGCGGTATTCGCCGTTTTTGGGCCCCACGGGGTTGCTCACACTTTTAGTAGAATAGGCATCGTACCAGTCATTTACCCACTCGGCCACATTGCCTCCCATATCATACAAGCCGTATTCATTTGGAATATAGCCAGCCACCTTCACGGGTCCGCTAGTTTGTCCGTAATACGCGTATTTGGAGGCCTCAGCAGTCCCCCAGTAGTAGGTAGTCGAGGTTTCCGCCCTGGCGGCGATTTCCCATTCCGTCTCCGTAGGCAGTCGGATGGCATTTGCGGTATAGTCTACGGTCACATTCTGCAGGGAATTGGATTCGCCCAAGCCCTCGTACACATAGGCGGTATCCAGGTTCAACATCTTGGAGAAGGCGTTACAGAACAGGGCGGCCTCGTACCAGTTCACGTTGGCGACGGCAACACTGTCGCCCACCTTGTCCATATCGGGGAGTTCATCCATGACCAGGGAGTACAGTTTCCGGGTCACTTCGGTCGCACTGATTTCATAAGAGTTTACGCTAAAGATCGTAGCGTTGCGGCTCAACTTCGATGAGGGAATCACCACCATGTGAATCAAGGAGTCCAGCCGGGCAAGGGAATCCAGGCGCGCAACGGAATCCGCCTTGGCTAGGGAATCCTGACGCGCAAGGGAATCGGCCACGGCCATGCTGTCGCAGTAAAAAATCAGGCTGTCCCGTTGCAAGCTGTCCGCAAACAGACTGTCTCTGAGCAGGGAATCGGCACAGACATTCACCCCGCTGGAGCTGGAAAACTCCTCGCCTCCAGACGACACGGCTACGGAACTGGAGGACCTGTCCCTGGAATCGGAGGAGGCGGGGTCAACCTCCACAACCTCTCCATCGGCAACGGAGGAGCATGCAGCAAAGGCCATTGCCATGAGCGCCCCGGCAAGCAGAATCCTAAAAGATTTCATCAGCGAATCACCCCTACGCGGTACAGCTTCTGCTTTGTCTTGCCATCCTTGAACTTCACCTGCAGACGAGCCGTGTAGACATCGGAACCCAAGTTCTTCAGGTCCAGGCGCTCTATACGGTTACGACCGCGCACCACATCGGAGGTGGTCATCTTGTAGACACAGAGGCCGGTAATATCAAAGAGCTCCAGGGTTGCAGACTTCGCATCGGCGCCGATTTCAAACTGGGCGCTGGCCCTGCCGCCTCGCACGGGGTTGGGGAACATGAAAAATTCCGAAATCTTGTCCTCGGACTTGACTTCTTCCACCTTCTTCAGGGCAGAGGCGTCAAACCAGCCAGTGCGTTCATTGCCACCGGCAGGCAGCGCCCAGGCCAAGGCGGATTCAGCCGCATCGGACTTCGCCTTGGGCAAGCGGAAGGCCGATGCAAAATTTCTGTGAAGGGCGTAGAGTTCCGGGCCGCTGGACTTGTTGCCCAATACCGCATCCGTCACAAAGATGCTCATGGGCTGCAACTGAGAAAGGGAATCCACATACTCGAAGCTGCCAGCCGCCATGGGGAAACCATCCGCAAGGCGACCGCCCTTGCCCGTAAAGGCGTACACGAGGCCATCGCTGCTAGGCACCAGAATTTCAGGGACATCATCACCGGTAACATCCACAATCAGCGGGTCGCTAAAGAATCCAACTACAGGAGTTCCCTTGCTGACCTTCACCGGGAATCCCTTCAGCGGAATGCCAAAGCGGTCCAGGGCATACACCAGGTTATCACCCAGGAACACCACTTCAGGGTAACCGTCATCGTTCACGTCGCCAATGGCAATGCCCGATGTTTCATCCTTAAGGCCGCTGGTACCCGAAGCGCCACGCTTGTAATTTTTGGTCCACAAAATCTTCTCGCCGGAAGAAACATTCACCGTGCCGCGGCTACCCACAGCAACCGCCTCATTTTTTCCATCACGATTTAAATCCGTACAGGCAATGCGGAATTTTTCCGAGCGATTCAATTCCCCATTCTTTTCACCAGCAGTTGTGGCGGCAAGCCAACCGTGATCAGCATTCAAGGGGAGAATTCCCACCGCACCAGTACTGCTCACCACAGCAATAGAAGCACTGTCTCCATCAAGGCACATTGCCATATCTTGAATACCGGAAATATCATCCAATACGAGCGGTTCATGTTCCAAAACCATATTGTCGCTCTTGATATAGGCTCGACGAATCGTTCCGCCCTGTGCAAAGAAAATCTGGTTTTCGTAAATCATGGGTCCCACCGTGGCAGAATCCGTCAGGTGGATTTCCTTCTGCACGGGAATTCCTGCGCTAAAGCTGGTGCGAACCAGGGCGTGCTTATGAAGGCTATAGACATCCCTTCCATCAGAAGCCATTCCCACCAGAGGCCCGTAGCTGGAACCAATACGATACAACGGAACTTCCCTAGTAGTATCCTTCAGCGAAATGGCGCGTTCCACCACAGATGTATCCGAGCCGTAGAGGGTATCGCCCAGAGCACTGAACAATTGCATTGTTCCATCTACAGCGCCTACCACAAGCAACTTCTCACCTTCATTTTCCGGGTCGTCCACAAACACGGTGCCGCGCACCGCAGAAGCCAGCCCCACGTTGCGAGGGAACTGGGAATTTTCGAGACTTCCGTCGTCAACGCTGATCTTCACCGTAATCACAGATGCCGCAAAGTTCACGACACTGTCGCCCATAAAACCGTTGGAAGTCTTTTCCTTACGGGCATTCTTGGGAACCACCGCCGAAATCTTTACACCGGTATAGCCACCCTGGGTGGTCATGGTATTGGCGTAACCCGAGGGATTGATGGTCGTGACCGTGTCAAACTTCTCCTTGGAATCCTTGCCGGGTATACGCAGATGAGGCAGCAGGTCCGTACCGGAACCGTAGTCGTAGGTATCTTCGCCCAGGGCGTTCTTGAAGGTTTTTCCTATGCTCAGAATACCGTCGGATTCCACCATGGCCAATCCAAACTGGTGATCACGCAAGGTGTCTCCACCCCAAAAGTTGGCGATGCCATACTCCAGGGTTTCGCGAAGGTACCACTCGTTCACCTTCCACACCACGATTCCACTAGCCGGAAGACCCGCGTCAAAGGAGCTGATGTCCAAAATAATTCCGCTAGCCTTCTTCTTGTTCACCTTGCACTTGCCGTCAACGCACACACTGTCCTCAAAGACCAGGTGCATGCTGTCAACGGGAACGGTCTTGATCAGCGTATCGGAGCTTTCGTCGTCATCACCCAGCACCACGCTGACTTCGCCGTCCTTGTTCCAGGAACGCTGACGATTTTCGATAAGCAAATATTCGTTGGCACTCAGGGGGACCTTCACGATTTCCGTACCCAGCCCGGTACCCGCAGCGGCCACATCCACGGAGATTTCCTTCCCCGCCACCGGTCGAACTTCCCTCACCGAGCTCCAGCCCATATAGGCGCGTTCCCAGGCGCCAGGCATCGAAGGCAAGAAACCGTTACCGGCGTTGTAGCCAGCAAAGTCCATCATGTCGTAATATCCCAGGCGAGAAATACCCTTCACCACGTCGTAGGTGTTGGGCATTCCCAGTTCACGACCAATCTGGTTCACCATGATTCCGTTCACACCCCAGTTCAAGCCATCCTGCGACGCGGTTTCGCTCATGACCATGATGGTGCGCAGCGTATCGAAGGCGGAGTTTTCAAGAACAAGGCCATTCACGACAGAGTCCACTGAAATGGCCACCCCAGCCAAGGTGTCCGGCAAGTATTCCCAGGCATCGCGGCTGATGTACACGTCCATAAAGTCACCCGGAGTGTCAGCGCCCTTGGTGCCCATGCTACCGCCATCCACCAGACGGCTCGCCCCCGCATGGATAATCATATAGGCGCGCTTCGTATTGGAGCTCTTCGACAGCGGAACGCTAAAGGGCGACTCCCCGGATTCGTGGGCCGCCATCACGGCGTCGTACACGAACTGCAGATAGTCACGGCTGCGGGCCTCGTCAAATTCCGCAGTCTTCTCCCCATCCATCTTGCTGGTACGATTGTAGTCGATAATCTGTTTCTTCAGCTTGTAGGCGCTGGAGGTCTCCGGGAAAATCCTGGACTTGATTACCAGATTGCCGTTACTGGCCGCGTTAAAATAGGCGTTGGCAAAATCAAAGTGCTTTTTCCAGTAGGGGGCGCTGTTGCGTCGACCCGGCGGATCCAGCTTGTAGGCATCCTTCTTCTTTGTATCGGAGTCAAAGAGGCCCGTACCCGTCGTCAGGGAATTGTCGGTGCTCTCCTCGGCAAACTGAACGCGGATGGCAAACACCTCCAGGGTGTCGGCACCAAAGGAAAATACACTGAATACGCTCAGCAAGGCAAAGACAAGCAAGGTCCTAGAAAAAATCCTCATGATTTCTCCAATCTACAAAATCAGCCACCCACCGGGGCGAAACTCTTGGGTACATTCAGGCGCCAGGTACCCATGCTGAAAGGCTTTTTACGGGTCACCTTCTTTATGCGAATTTCAAGATAGTTGGCGCCGTCACGTTCAAATACGATATTCGAGGGGGTCTCCACCCCTTCGAAGGGCTTGTAATCCTTGAAGCGCAAAACCTCGGGCTTGCCGTCGCGACCCGTTCTCGAAAGCCAGACTACCTTGGAATCCTTCTTGGCAAAGGAGAAATTGCGACCGGTCTTCTCCCTGGCAAAAAACACCTGTTCCCCCTCGGCGACAGTCACCGAATCCGGCGTGGGAAGCAAGTCGAAATTCTCGGGCAGTACATTTCCATCGAAGTAGCCTGCCACCTGGTGGATATGCAGCAGCGGAATAGTGTTGTCGTTAAAGAGTCCCACCATGTAACCGTTTCCCCTCATATAAAGTTTTTCCGTGGGGAACGTGATAGTCCAGCCCTCTTCGGTCCATAGCATGGAGGCCACCCCGATACCCAGGGGGCCTGTGAGTTCCATTCGGTAGCGCTTACCAGGTACAGAGAACAATACCGCATCCAGTTCCTGAGGCTTACCCTCCTCGTCGGTCAATGTAAGCAAAAACTTGGCACGGAGACTGTCGCGAGGCGCCTCCACCTCGGCTGCAAGGGGGGCTGCGGGAGCAACTTCAGCCTTCTTTCCGCCAGCGCAACCGGTAAGCATTGCCAGCGCAACAAGTATCAAGCAAAGAACACTTCTGCGCATAAGACTTCCGCCTACTTCTTTTCGCCCTTCAGGAATCGCTCTGCCTCGGGGTGCCTGGGCCACAGCTTAAGCAGCTTCCTGTAGGATTCCGTAGCCTCGGCCTTCATTCCCAGGGCCTCCTGGATGGCGGCCAGGTGTTCCCAGTAGACAAAATCATCCTTGAAACGAGGGTTCCTTATCAGCTGCATGGTGGCCAGGGCCTCGGCGTACTGCCCCTTGCGGTAAAGGCCCCAGGCCTTGGAATCCAGGAACGCCTCGGAGGGCGTTGCAGACTTTTCCGTAGCAAGTGCCAAAAGCACCATCTGCAGGCCGCGCTCCACATCCCCGGGAGAACGGTTCTGCTCGATCAGCGTGTAACCGTAATAGTTCAGGATTTCGGCGCGATCCACTTGGCTTGCGCGGCTGGAATCCAGCAGATAGTCGAACTGGGCGTAGGACTCCTCAAATCGGCCAAGGCGTTCCAGGTTCATAGCCATAAGGGTACGAGAATCCAGGTCCGTAGAATCCATGGCCAGCAGGGATTCGTACCAGGCCTGCGCCCTTACGCGCAAATCATAGACGGCCTTCACCTTGGCGGAATCCCCCGGATTCTTCTGGTAAAGTTCCGAAGCCTCGGTCCCCAAAATGCGAGCGTAAATGCTGCGGAACTGACGCCTGTTGCGCTCCACATCCAAAGTCATCTTCCTAAGGGTCGCAGAATCCGCAATCCCCGCCATTGGCGTCCACTTGTCCCAAACCGCAATCAGGGAATCCAGCATCCCGTAGGCCCTGTCGTACATCTTGGCCGTGCCGTACATCATGGCAAGCATGGCCTTGTCACCGCCCAGGGCTGCGGAGTCCGCCTTCTCGGCAAAGGCAACGGCATCCTTTATGCGATTTTCCTTAAGGGCGATGCTAGACAGGGCATGGTAGGCGTTGGTCACATAAACCGGCTGGGCCCCCAGCTGGTTGGCGGCCTGCTGCAGGTGAACCTTGGCGCTGTCCAGCTGGCCGTTGATATGCTCGTAATGTCCAAGGAAGTTGGTGAGCATGGGCGTGCGCACGCTATCCTCGTAATACTTCTTCTTGAGCATCACGTATGCGGAATCGCGATTTTTCTCGGCCAAGGTCGTCATCCACAGAACCACCATGGATTCGTCCTCGCTGGTCGATTCCGTAAGGGTATCCACGATGGCCTGCACCTCGCCGTAGCGTTTCTGGAAAACAAGCCCCTGCACCATCTGGGTCAGCAACTTCTTGTCGCCGGTGGCATCGTGAGCCTTGCCAAAAAGCTCAATGACAGAAGAATCCTTCTTCTGCTCCAAAAGCAAGGTCAACTGGCGCTGGAACAGGGACTGCATATAGTTCACCTGGGGCAGCAGTATGTCGTACACGCGAACCAGTTCCTCCCCATCCTGAATCGCCTCCAGGAACAGGCTATAATCATAAAGTAGCGGCATATCCTGGTAGCGAGCGGAATCCAGGGCAGCCTTAAAGTACCTGCGGCAGGAATCCACGCTGCCAGCCTTCACATACAGGTGGGCAAGCAGTCCAAGCTGCGAAGAAGTCACCTTGCCCTTCAGGGTCTGGGCACGTTCCGCCTGGACAAGAGCCAGGGAATCGGCACCCTGGTCCTTGATAATCTCGGCGAGCTTAAAGGCAAGATAACGATTGTAGGGGTCCGATTCCGCAGCATGCTGCCAGAAGACATTAGCCAAGGCCTTCTCGCCGCGCATTTCCATGGCTACGGCCCGCAGAAAGGATTCATGGGCAGCGTCAATATTCTGCGGAAGTCTCGGTTCCTCGGAGGGGGATCCCTTAGCCGTATCGGCACGCTGCTGCATAACGACGGCGGCAAGGGCCGCAGAATCGGCAGCAGTCAAGGCCAGTTCATTTTTTTTCGCAGGATTGGAGCTACAGGCACCCAGGAGCAGGGCGACCGCAGAAATCAACAGCAAAAAAAATCTAGGCATATTCAACGAGACTACTCGACGATAAAGAAGTTAATCTTGGAGTCGGGCGGCAGATAGTCGCCATGCTTCGGGGAAGTTTCGATTACGGCACCGGGCACGGGATTCTCCATATCCTCGGGAGCCTTCTGACGCTTGACCTTGCCAACGACAAAGCCCAGCTTCTCAAGCTTCGGGTAAACCTCGTCGATCTGCATACCGGCAAAGTCCGGAAGCAAAGTCTTGCCTGTCGTAACGCCGGCGGAAATGACAACCTTCACCGTGTCGCCCACGCGAACCTTCTCTCCCGACATGGGAATCGTACGAATCACCACGCCGCGGGGGATGCTCTGATGAGCGCCCTTCACGATTTCGCCCTGCACAAGTCCTGCACGAACAAGGGAAATGGAAGCCTGCTTCTGGCTCTTTCCACGAAGGTCAGGAATTTCCACCTGACGAAGGCCAAGGCTGCGGGTAAGCTTAACCGTACGACCAAGCTTTGCGGTGCGCCCGGCTACCGGCATCTGTACCAGGACCTTTCCAGAATCAATGTTGGCGCTATAGCGCCCTTCCTCAAGCCATTCAAACTTAAAGCCCGCCGTGGTCAAGGCAGATTCCGCCGCAGCCTGGTCCAAGCCTTCCAAGTTGGGAACCTCACCCGTCTTTGCAAAGGCGCCAGAGAAAGCGGGCATCAGAACCTTGTCCACCGCCACAGCCAGCACGACCATCAAAACAATCCACACAAGAAACGCCTTCAAGAAGGCGCTCTTACGGAACTTGTCAAAAAGAACCTTTACTTTATTCATAATAAGACTAGCCCTTCAAGGCCTTTTCCTGCAAGGCGTTCTCGTCAAAGATCACAATGTCCTTGCCGGTCATGGCAATGGCGTTCGCCTTCACCAACATGGAGCAGATACGGCTAACAGTCTCGCGGGTAGTACCGGACATGTCAGCCAGCTGTTGCTGGGTGGGGCGATTGTGGATAACCACGACCATCTTACCATTATCCGTATGAATGCGAACGCCTCGCTCCTCCATCAAGTTCAAAAGGGTTCCAGCCACACGACCGCTTACGGACATGGTGGACAAGGAGCCAATCTGCTTGTTGGCCTTGCGCAGGCGCTTACTCATTTCGCTCAGAAGAGCCATGGCAATTTCAGGAGTCTGCCGAATCAACTGCAAGAAAGATTCGCGATGAATGATCATCATCTGGCAGTCCGTCACAGTACGAACAGAGGCAGACCTAGGTTCGCCGTCAATCAAGGACATTTCACCGAAGAAGTCGCCACGCTCCAAGAACGAAAGGATAGTCTCGCGACCATCAATACCGGTCATGTAGACCTGCACCGAACCGGAGGCGATAAGATACAGAGCCTGCATCGAGTCATCACCTTCCAGCACCACGGTTTCGTCGCGATTGAAGTCCTGGACCACAATCAAGTTGGCTAGCATTCCCAGCTGCTCTTCGTTCAGCTCGGAAAACAGTTCTACGCCTTTCAGCAATCCAACGATGTTTGCGTCCATAAGAATTTCTCCTACCCTTTAATTAGTCCATGTCAACGATGATGCTCTGATCGCGCTTAGCGCCGATAGAGATCATGCCGATCTTCACGCCTACCAGTTCAGCCATGCGGTTCAGATACTTCTGGGCGTTTTCCGGAAGGTCTTCCATCTTACGGCACTTGGTGGTGTCGCACTTCCAGCCCGGCATTTCTTCATAGACCGGCACGCAACGACCGACCTTGGACAGCTGGTTGGGGAACACTTCAATCTTTTCGCCATCGCATTCGTAGTGGGTGCAAATCTTGATGGTGTCAAAGGTATCCAGAACGTCCAGCTTGGTGATTGCCAGGTGAGTGAGGCCGTTAACGATTGCAGCCTTGCGGACAACCGGAGCGTCGAACCAACCGCAGCGACGATTACGACCGGTGGTTGCACCGTATTCGTTACCGATCTTACGGAGGGTGTCGCCCATTTCGTCGAGAAGTTCAGTGGGGAACGGACCGTTACCAACGCGGGTGGTGTAAGCCTTTACAACGCCAACGACCTGGTCGATGGCGGTGGGGCCGATGCCTGCGCCGCAGCTTGCGTAGCCAGCCACAGTGTTGCTGGAGGTCACGTAGGGGTAAGTACCCTGGTCCACGTCAAGGATGGTGCCCTGGGCGCCTTCAAACACCAGCTTCTTGCCTTCCTTAACAGCCTGGAAGAGAAGGGCGCTAGTATCGCGAACGAAAGGCTTGATCTTCTGGCCCAGTTCCAGGTAGTCCTTGATGACCTGTTCCGGATCGATTTCGGGAACATCGTACATGACCTTGAATTCTTCGTTATGGACCTTGGCCATAGCTTCGACGCGGGGGCGCAGTTCACGTTCATCCATGAGGTCGCCAACGCGAACGCCGATACGGTTCACCTTGTCGCTGTAGCAGGGGCCAATACCGCGGCCGGTAGTACCGATAGCAGCCTTGCCAGCCTTCTTTTCCTTGGCCTTGTCCAAGGCAGAGTGGTACGGCAGCACAACCTGTGCGTTGTCAGCAATGAACAGGTGACCTTCCGGCTTGATGCCCTTGGTGTGGAGGTCTTCAATTTCTGCGAGAGTCTGAATCGGATCCAGCACGACGCCGTTACCGATAACACAAATCTTGTCGTCATGCATGATGCCAGTCGGAATCAGGTGGAACACGAACTTCTTGTCACCCACTTCCACAGTGTGGCCAGCGTTTGCACCGCCCTGGAAATGCACTACGATGTTTGCGTCCAGAGTCAAGAAGTCCACAACCTTGGCCTTACCTTCGTCACCCCACTGGGAGCCGATTACAACACGATTTGCCATATATCCTTCGTTTTTTGTGATCCAGCAGACGAAACCCGTTCAGGCAGACTGCAGATCGATTGATTGTTAAACAGGAAATAAGCTGCCCAGAGCGTTTCCCCGGGCCCTTTTTCGCCTAAAAGATAATAAAGAGCAGTGAGCCATGAGCCATGAGCCATGAGTTTATAACGCGTAAAACGCCCACTTTTTACCCCATATCGGTTCAAAAGGGTGGAGAACCAGGATCCAGAAACATTGCAAACAAATTAAAAACTCCCAGCAACCGCCAGGAGTTTTAAAGATTTCTGTCTCGTCAAACACCTAAAGGAGATCTGACACTCTGCCTTAAGGCACCTCAACACTATCCAAAATCTTCTGGACCACCACTTCGGCGGTGATTTCCTCGGCTTCAGCTTCGTAGCTCAGGATAATGCGGTGGCGCAGCACTTCCATGGCAACTGCCTTCACATCTTCCGGAGTCACGTAGGCGCGGCCCTGGATAAATGCGTGAGCCTTTGCAGCCTGGGCAAGGCCGATGGAAGCACGTGGAGAAGCACCCACTTCAATAAAGCCCACCAGGTCGGAACGCTTGATGCTTCCCGGATCACGGGTTGCAAGCACCAGGTTCACGATGTATTCGCGGACGCGTTCATCCACATAAACCTGCTTTACAAGTTCACGAGCCTTCAGGATATCGTCCTTGGTGGCAACCGCGTTGGGCTGACGAAGGCCTGCACCGGCGACAGCGTCAAGAATACGCATTTCATCGGCCTTGTTGGGATAGGACACCTTCACCTTCAAGAGGAAACGGTCCACCTGGGCTTCAGGCAGCGGGTAGGTACCTTCCTGTTCAATGGGGTTCTGGGTGGCAAGCACCAGGAAGGGCTCATCCAGCTTAAAGGTTTCGTCACCGATGGTGATGTGACGTTCCTGCATGGCTTCCAGAAGGGCGCTCTGCACCTTACTAGGAGCACGGTTGATTTCGTCGGCCAGCACCAGGTTGGTGAACAGCGGACCCTTGCGGGTTTCAAACTTCGCCTCGCGGGCGTTATAGATGGTGGTACCCAGCAAGTCGGCCGGCAGCAGGTCCGGCGTAAACTGGATACGCTTAAAGTCCAGGGAAACTGCATCGGCGAAAGCCTTCACGGCGGTAGTCTTTGCAAGGCCCGGAAGACCTTCCAGAAGCACGTGACCGTCGGCCAGGATGCCCGTCAAGATGCTTTCCACCATACCCTTCTGACCAATCACCGTATCTTCAACTTCGCGCAGCAAGTTCTGGCAAAAAGCGCTCTGCTGTCTAATCTTCTCAGAAAGTTCCTGAATATCCATTTGACAATACCTCTAAATTTTCTACCAACTGAATTTAACAAATATTCAATAAAAAAACAAATGAGCTGTGAGTTATGAGCTATGAGCAGTGAGTCATGAGTAATTAGGTTTATAATCGCGGCATAGCCGCCACACAATTCTCATAATTCATACCTCGTAATTCTTAAATAGAATTTCACTCTTCTTCCACGCCCATGAGCTTCATGGCCATTTTCCAGGTTTCCTTGTTCCTGTAACCGTCTCGGTGAGCGGCACTGTAACGGGCCTGGGCAAACTCCTCCAGAAGATCCTTCCAGCCTGGCAGCTTACCCGCCTTTTCCAGCTCCTCCAAATTCACACCGTCAGCGGCCACACCAAACTTTTCGGCGGCATATTCCTTGCAGACCCCTTCCAGCTCCAAAAGCCATGCACGGCTATCTGCGGCTGACACGCGCAACTTCAGGGTCATCATCTGTTCGCGCAAGGCCCCTTCAAAGGCACGACCAGCAGCCTCGCGGGCCCTTGCGCAAGCTCTACGCCTCATACGCACCAGGGCGGCGGCTATCACCGCCACAGCCACGGCAAAACCCGCAGCAAAGGGCAGCGCATTCACCGGAGCGTCCACGCGGACGGGAACCGATTCAGACCGCAGATCCAGGGGGCGCCCCATCGGCGTCGGGATCTCGAAACGCATCACCGGAATATTCAAGTCGCCGGTGTCCTGCGCCGCAATCTTGTAGGTAAAGGTAATGGAAGCCATCTCCTTTCCATCCTTCACCATCCTGGCCGACTCCTGAGATACGCCAATCTGTTCCAGCCCCTTGGCCGTTGCCGTACTTGTCGGCACCACCAAAAGGGCGCTACCGTTAACGCTCCAGCTCACCGTAACGGGAAAGTCAAAGGTATCGCCAACCGTTACCTTCAAGGTCGGCACAGCCCCGTTAGAGCCCCCGTTCGACGCCACAGCTCCAGTCGCAATCGAAATTCCAAGCTGCTCCGGTGTCGGCATCTGCACTTCGGGAACATCACCCAAATGCGCCGAAGAATCGGTAAGCACAGATTCCACTACCGTCGAGTCATTAACATTCAAAGAATCGTTTTCCATGCAGGGGAATATACAAAAAGGCGAGAGCCGCGACCGCCGAACTTGTTCGGGCGGGCATGGCCGAGCCGTAGTATATGCATGCGAAGCATGCCATATACAAAAAACTCCCAGGCAAGCACCTGGGAGTCTTTTAAAGTCAAATCAACTTAGAACGGCTTTACGTAGCTGCCATTCAGCAACTGGCTGAACATCATCTGCAGGATGTTCGGGAAGTAGCTGGAACCAGTCAATTCCATCGGCAGGGCGTTGAAGCCGGTAGTGCAGTTTTCCAACCAGGTCGGATTTCCTGCAACGCCAGTCAAGCACCAAGCGCCATACCAGTGAGTCGGAACCGCAGCGCTGGCAATATCAGCACCGACTGCCGTATTCCAGGAGTAGTTGGTGCCAAGAGCAGCAGAATTCGGATCACCGGCGGACTTATCCACAATGAAGGAGTTCAGCGTATTCAGCACGGCGGCGGCACGGGGATCCTGGAACCAGTAGTAATCCCATGCAATGCGCCAAGGAATACGGACGGATTCCTTGTTAAAGGTCCAGTAGGTCTTGTCTGCGGAGCCATTTGCCGGTTTCACAGCTTCACCTGCAGTGTTGCTCCAGTCGGGCAACACGCCAGTACCCTTGCTCTGTACCAGCTGGATATAATCGTACATGGCGTTCAGGACTCCGGTCCAGTCATGGGCGGGGTCAACCATAGCGAACAAACGCAGGGCTACCGGAGAGAAGTAACTCAAATTGTATACCGGATCCGGACCTGTCCAAGTGTAGGTATCACCGGAGTACAAAAGCAGATTGGTCTTGTTAACTTCGTAATCCCAAATTGCGGTTGCAATGGACAAGGCATCCTGCAAGTAGGCCTGATTGCCCGAGGCAAATGACATCAAGATCAATGAAGTTGCAATATCGAGATCGGCGTCGGTGGCACTGGACAAGTCAATCTTGTTGTAATGGAAGCTGTAGGTAATCCACGGAGTCAACTGGGTATCGTGATACCAGCGCATACCCCTGGAATAGTTCCACAAGCGATTGTAAGCTTCCGTATCGCCGGCAAAGTAAGTAATCAGCATGCCGTAGCCAATGCCTTCGGACACGGTGCAGCCACGGTACTTCATATTGGGCACAGTAGTATTTTCATTACGGCACTGCTTGCTGTAGTAACCAGAAGTCTGGGTAGACCAAATAATGCGGCCTGCCGGCTGGTAAGCGGCGGTAAAGACATCGGGGAACTCGGCGGCGAGATCCGGATAGTAAACGGCTTCGTCTTCCAGGTTCACAAAGTGATACGGCTTCCACGCCCCATACAAGGTGGTGGGATAAGCAACGTTGGCTGCGCTAGCCAAGGCAGAAGTCGTTCCCTGAGTCGGTGTAGAGGGAGTCTGTTCTCCGCCACCGGTAACCGGGGGAGTCTGAGGGTCAGTCACGGTAGGATCAGTGGTGGGGTCTCCCGGAACAGGAGGCGGAGGTGTGGGATTACTGGAGGAATCGTCACCACAGGCTGCCAAGCCGAACATGGCGCTGATAACAACCGGAGCTAAAAATTTCTTGAACTGCATAATAGCCTCGTCTTTTAATCTGCCTTAAATATACATTCAAAAATCGTATCAGGTAGAACAAAAGAAAAAATTAAGATTTTATGTAATCTACATCAAAGATGACTCAAAAAAAGAAATGGGCTGTGGAAATCCACAACCCATTCCAAATTTTGTTTACCGAAGTAAAATTACTTCAGGATGATCTTCTGGCTGAAGTCAACAGACTGACCAGCAGCGCGGACCATGTACACACCGGCCTGGAGGCTGGAGAGGTTCATGGACTTCACAGAGGAAGCAGAAGCAACAACCTGACCCTGGAGGTTCAGCACTTCAGCCTTGGCAACAGTCTTGCCGAAGGAGAGGGTACGACCAGAGAGCTGAGCCTTGAGGGAAGCCTGAGCAGCCTTAGCACCGATAGCAGCGCCATCGAGACCAGCAGTAACCTTACAGCCACCACCATTAGCACCGAAGGCCATGATGTTGAAGGCACCGGTGGAACCAGTCTTGCCCTGAATCTTGAACTTCAAGGAAACGAGCTTTGCAGCAGCTGCATCGCCATCGATGGTTTCGCCGCCGTTGGTCTTACCCCAACCAGCCTGCTTGAACTGTGCCCAAGTGAATTCCTTAACGGTACCGGTCGGAGACTTGGTGAGGGAAACGAACGGATTATCGTAAGCGATGGTCTTGTCACCAGCGTCGCCGAGACCCATTTCGAGGGAAGCGCCGATATCTACTGAGTAGGCAATGCAAACACCGCCCATAGCGGTAGCGTCAGCAGCCTGCGGAGTGCCAGCGTCTTCACCAGCAACGTTGAAACCGATACCAACGAACGGGTCATAGGTCAGGGTACCAGCGTTGAGGCTATAGGTACCGCAAACACCGTTACACATCATGATGATCGGGTCGAGAGCGTTGTCGTCATATTCGTTACCCTGAGCGGTCGGCCACGTAACGGAGGATGCACCACCGTCAGCGTCGTCAGCGTAGGTATACCAGTAACCAGCAGTAGCTTCGTCACCGTATTCGGTGATGATCTGGAATGCTTCTTCGTCACCCTGCCAGGTCACGAAACCGAAGGACAGGGAGGCGGCTGCCAGAACGGCAGGAGCGATAAGAATTTTCTTGTTCATATTCTCTCTCTTTGTTTATTGTGATTGCCCTAAAATGAGCGGTTTGTGTCTTAATATATCTTTTTTTTCGGCCTTTTGGAAAAAAAATTTTTTTCTTTTTGGGGAAACCGGCATTCACACAGACCTTATTGCCTAAATTTTCTCAAAAACTCAAATGATTTAAAAAAAATTTACATTTTACACGTTTTTGGTACAATCAAAGCAGGTCGATTTTGTGTTAATTCTATCACAGTTGGCACTAAAGCAATTTTTTTATTACCATTTATAATGTTATAATGGAACAAAATAAAATTATTTTATGGTTCAAGTTTGTGAATAGCCGTAAAACGTTCGTACTCAGCGGTATACGTTTATCGGCGTAGACCTCAAGAACCTTTTCACGTTTTTATTTTATATTGAGACAAAAACCAAGGGATTAGGGTTTTTACAAGGGACAAAAATATGAAGATGAAAAAGTTACTCCCCTGCCTTATGGCATTTGCAGCCATGCCGGCCCTGGCCGGTGGCGCCGACGCTGTAGCAAAGCGCGTTGGTCCTGTTAGCTATTATGGTGCCCTGGGCACCAGTGGCGGCAAGATCATTGGCCAGAAGAATAGCCAGGAAGCCGTCGTTCGCGGCATGAGCTGGTTCTGGTCCGATGCAACAGGCCTGCCCTACTACTCCAAGACCGTGCTCAACTGGGCTGTGGAAAATCTGAAAATCGACGTCATCCGCTTTGCGATGGGTATTACCTCTTACAAGGAAACCACCGGTGCCGCAGACATGATGTCCACAGGTTATTCTTACTCCAGCGCTCCGGACGGTTACAAGGCCATCGTAGACCAGATGGTGGAAGCCGCTGTAGAAAACGACATCTACATCATTCTCGACTGGCACAGCCATCGCGCACAGAGCGAACAGGCCATCGCCAAGGAATTCTTTGAATGGGCCGCGGCAAAGTACGCCAATGTGCCCAATGTAATCTTTGAAATTTATAACGAGCCCCTCTGCGACTGGGGTACTATTACCGGTTATGCAGGTGCCGTGATCCCGGGAATCCGCAAGAGCTCCCAGAACCTGGTTCTCGTGGGCACTCCCAGCTGGTCTCAGCTGACCCAGTACGGTGGCGTTGCAGGTGGAAACATCGGCTACGTGTTCCACTTCTATGCAGGCACACACACCACCGGTTCCTACAGCGGCAGAATTACCTCCGCCAAGGGTAGCGGAAGCCCCGTGTTCATTACCGAATGGGGTACTGTGAACGCCGATGGTGCTGGTTCTGCGAATGAGGGTTCTACCAACTCCTGGTTCACCTTCATGGACAACAACAACATCAGCTCCTGTAACTGGAGCCTGCGCCAGTCCAACGGAACCGAAACTTCCGCCATGTTCGACGGCAGCACAGAACTCACCTCCAAGAGCCTCCTGGACAACGCCAAGTACACTGCCTCTGGTACCATCGTGAAGAACTACCTGGCCAAACACGCTCGCGCCTGGAACGACTCTCTGACCAAGGGCAAGCGTACTGGCAGCTGCGCCTTCAAGCATACCACCGCCCTCGAAACCGACGGTGCAATCGCTAACGCACTCCCGGCCGGCTGTACCTACACCTCCAGCAACGAAAACGTTGTCGCCATCGACGGTTCCAACCTGAAGATCAATGGTGCAGGCTACTCCATGCTCACCGGCAATGACGGCACCCAGACTATCGTCACCATCTCCCCGGTTCCCAAGCAGACCGTTCCCAACTTCCTGAACCTGAACTGCAACTACAGTGGTTCCTGTTCCACCAACAGAACCCTGGACTACTCCGGCAGCGGTTACAAGGAATGGATCGTTACGGTTGACCAGAAGACCAAGGAAGGCAGCAGCTTCACCTTGACTTCCCTCGACCCGAGCGTCATCGAAGTGACCACAGCCACTTGCACCAACGCCGCATGCTCCAACTCCCAGACCGGCAAGAAAGTGTTGATGTACCGCTTCAAGCAGTACGGCTCTGCACAGATTGTCGCCCAGGCCGCAGCAATTCCCGGCTACAGTGCAGTAAACGACACCATCACCGTGACCTATAACAAGGCCGCCAACAAGATGACCAGTTTCTTCAAGAACACGAAGATTGCTCTTGGTGGCACCGCCGAAAAGATCGTTCCCGATACTACTGCATACAAGACTCCGGTGACCTTTACCTTTAACGGTCAGCCCACCTCTCCGTATGTGACCAAGAGCGGCAGCTCCCTGGTTGCTGGAACCCAGAACGCCATCGTGGTCGTCACTGCAAGCGCCCCGGAAACGGATAACTACCTGGAATTCTCCAAGTCAATCAACGTTATCATTGGCGACAGCGCAAGTGCCGTGAACCTGGGTGAATTCATCGAAGCACCTATCGTCCAGACCAACATGGACCTGCCCCTCCACGCCTCCGTCTACAACAACCAGTTGAATGTCGGCAGTGAAATGGGCTCTGATGTTAAGGTTGACCTCTTCTCCGTTACCGGCCAGAAGGTCATAAGCAAGACCCTCAAGAGTGGAAACGCAAGCATGTCCCTGGCAGGCGTTCCCAATGGTTCTTACCTGATTATCATCAAGCAAGGCTCTCGTCAGCTGAACGTTCAGTGGAACAAGAAGTAATCTAGGTCTTCATAAGCAAAACGGCTCCTCTTGCGAGGGGCCGTTTTTTTATGCATTCGCATTATGGTTTCACCAAATCCAGAACTTCTCCAGCCAGTTCCACGCTGCGGTTACATGAGATTGGCACTAGGTAGGATTTCATTGCAAAGCGTCTTTGGGCTTGCCCCAAGCACGTGAAAAACCTTTGCCATACCTTCAGCCATTGACGCTTTTTCAATTTTCCATAAGGGTCTCCCTGCGAAACGAAGATACAAAAAGAGGACTGCATTTCGCAGCCCTCTTTTTTCAAGCTTTTTCTACAACCTGGAATTACTTTTTCTTCTTGGGCTTGTAGCTGACATCCGGGCGAAGTTCCAAACCGATTGTTACCAAGAGGGAGACGATAGGTTCGTGATGGTCCTGGGAGAGGTCGTAGACAGCCACACCTGCCATGCCATCGGACTTGACCTGCTGGGCTACAGCCTTCACGGAGGGAATTCCCATGAACACGATGGTTTCGGCTTCGCTCACGGCCACTTCGGACTTGGAGGATTCATCGAAGGTCACCTTGTATTCCGGAGAGTCAAACTTACCCATGAGTTCTGCATAGGTTACGTAACCTTCGTTACCGCTACCTACACCCTGGTGAGAAGTACCGAGGCCCTTTGCTCCGGTCCAGGACTTGCCATAGAGGAAGATGATAGGAACCAGGAGATCGTTCTGGACACCAGCACCGCTGACCTTGCTCAGCATTTCCTGAACATAGGAGGCACTCTGGTTGGGAACAACTTCGGAGCTTTCTTCGGTCATCTGGTCAGCCATGAACACGTCTACGTATGCAAGGCGGTTCAAAGCATCTGCCTTGTAGGCATCCATGCCTGCTGCAGGATAAACCACGGCAGTCACGGTAGAGCCGGAGAGGCCATCAACCAGAGCGTTCAGCATCTTGGCATAGTCTTCTGCATCGTCTGCAGTGAGGTTCTGCCAGTCCAGTTCAACACCGTCGCCACCATTTTCAGAGAGCCAGCTGCCTACGTTGGAAACGAAGGTGGAAAGGGCGTCATCAGAAGAGGCAATGGCCTTCAGGGCGCCTTCGGTTTCCATGCCGCCAACGGAAACAATCAACTTGACGTTGTTTTCCTTGGACATCTGGACCAGGGTCTTGAAGTTTTCGGCATCGTTTTCATCGGTAAAGGCCAGGGAGCCGTCTTCGCTAGGAGCAAGGCCCACATAGTGGATGTCCGTCACGGTATTGTAGCGGATATCCTTCGGATAGAACTGGGAATACTGACTCCAGTACGGGTAGAAACCCACGACCTTGTCGGCAGCGGCATTTGCCATAGCAAAGGCGCCAAGAGCAAGAGATAAAGCAACTGTTTTAATATTCATATAGCAACCTCGCCCTAGTTGATTTCACGAGCAATGCCATTATCGTCGCAATACAGCTTTGTAGCCGGGAAGCTTTCGGTAATAGCCGGGTTAGACTTTTCAGCTTCAGTGCAGCGGCGATATGCCCAACCCTGGAGCTTACCAAACTGAACGTACTGATAGCTAATAGCGAACTCATCCAACGGAACGCTCTTGATAGCGGTGGAATCGTCCACGGTATCATAGAAGTTGAAGAGTCGGAGAAGTTTCATGCTTTCGGCATCGATTTCGCCAGCAGTTGCAACCGTATCCACGGTGAAACCGGTGGTATCGCGATTTACCTTTGTGCCGCTCTTGTTGAAGGTAATACCTTCGGCAACTTCCAGTTCGAACGGAGTTTCGAAGGTTGCCTCGTTATAGCCGTTCACCTTGACGATGGTGGTGCCATCGGCATCATAGGTAATCTTGCTGGCTTCATCTTCTGCCTTCAGGTAAATCTTCTTGGGAGATTCCTCAAGGGATTCACCTTCGGCAACCAGCACGGTCGTGTCAATCTTAACGATTGCAGTGGAATCGTACTTTACGCCACCACCCCAGGAATCGGCCCAGTCTTCTTCGGTAAAGCCGAGGGCTGCACCAATGTAGGGATAGCTGTAGAAGAAGTGAAGCATGGCTGTGTCGGCATCAAAGGCGGCAGAGTCACTTGCCACCATTGCGCTCAAGGAATCGATCAGCTTAAGGGAGTCTGCATAAACAGCTTCCTGGCGGGTCAACTCGGCAACCAAGGCCGCATCACCGGCTTCAGTAGCAGCGGCGATCTTGGCAAGGAGTTCTTCGTCGGCCTTCTGCACAGCGGAAGCACGCTTGATGGCAGCGGTGAACTTTTCGTTGTAGCCAACAACACGGTTGTCCTTGTCACCCTGGATGTAGTCCTTAATCTGCAGGTAGCGCAGTCTCGGGTGAATGGACATGTATTCTTCTACGCTAAAATCAGCCGGAAAGTTTTCCTGAAGGGCTTCAGTTTCGTCAATTTCCATGGAGGAGCAGCCGAACAGGGCGGCCACCGCAGCGACAGAGAAAAGATACTTAAAGTTTTTCATTGTACACCTCTTAGAAGTTAACCGTTACATCGGCAACAATGACACTCTTGTCAATAGAAAGTTCATCATTCATCGGCACCATGTTCATGAGTTCGTCAAAGCCAACGCCGTTGAAGGAAATCTTGTCTGTCAAGAGACCATACTGAACGGAGAGGTAGGAATTCGGAGCAATCTTCACACGCGGGCCAACCAGCAGCAAGGATTCTTCGGCCTTGGTGATGGAGGCAAACGGGGAGATGAACAGCGGCTTGCCAAATTCTCTGGTAGCGATCTGGTAACCAGCCAGGAGAGCGACAGGGCCGAAGACATCGATAGTTGCACCAGCCATGATGCGATCGGACTTACGTTCCAGGAAGGCGTCTTCTTCGGTGTGGTCGTAGGAGCCCTGGAGCTTGATCTTGCGTTCAAGAGCCGGAACAAAGCGACCGATGTCGAGGCTGATACCCACAGCGTAGCGCATGTAGTTGTTTTCTTCTTCGACGCCGGTAGTCGGGTTCAGGGCGGCGGCTTCGGTAAGCATAGCAAATACGGCGTTAGCTTCGAAGGCGTCGTTCCAGTTGAAGTCCAGGCTAGCCTTGATACCCTTGCGGTCCGGGGTTGCGATACCGTAGGGGAGCTCCATGCTAGAGGAAGGATCCATGTTGAAGAGGGCAGTGCCAATTTCAAGACGCTTCTTCACATCGGCATTATAACCGTTGCGGTAGAAGTGGGCGTTCTTGTAGTTGTTGTACAGGCGGCTGTACAGGTAACTACCATCCTCGTTGGTAGAAGACAGGGCATTACTGCTGGTTTCAGAGGTCATCAAGTTGGTTGCATTCAGCGGATTGGAGTTGTAAACCGCGAAATACATGTTTTCAAGGCTGGACATACCGTACTGGTCAACCAGGTCAGAATAGATGGCGTTGCTGTAGATGGCGTTAGAGTTCAGCACCACGGTGTTACCGCGGAATACCGGGCTAGAAGCCATTTCAGACCAGAAGTTCTCATCGTTCTGGAGGTACATCACCTTGAGGTCAGCAGAAATGCTTGCCAGGTCCAGGTTGACATACGGTTCTACGTAGAAGGATGCGCCATCATTGTCTGCCAATTCATCAGAATGAGGTCTGTTCTTAAGAATACGCTGAGTGGCAACGTAGGCGATAGGCTCACCGTTCACCTTGACTTCCTTCAACACATAGCGGGAAATGGTATCCAGCTGGATGTAGTCCCTTTCAGCCTTCCACCAGGACATGGCATATTCGCCATTCAGGCCGAAGTTGAAAGCACCCTTGCCCAGCAAGTCGCGAGAGTCGAAGCCAAGTTCCACAGAAAGAACGGAGTTGTCTTCGTAAATGATGGTATCACCCTGCTGCAAATGGGAGCGGGTCGTCTTTTCACGGTCAAACACGTCGGTGTAGTTCACACCAAGGTGAGCGCCAAAGGCATCGGCACCGAGACGCAGACCGTAGAAGTAACGATCGGAGTAGTCGAAGTCGAAGAACACCTGGTCGTTCTTCTTGGCGGTGTTACGCATACGGGCGCCAGTAGCCTGTGCATGGATATCGTCGATGGCACCCAGCTTGCCGCTATGGTAGTCCACATTCAAGCCCTGCATAAGGCGAGCGGTTGTGGTATCCAAGTTGCGCTGAGCAAGAGCGTCCACGCGATTCTTAGCAAAGATTTCAGGTTCCTGCAACAGGAGCTGCTGCGGAGTGTAGAGGGTATACGGAGTATAGCCGACCTTCATGTAACCCAGGTTGAAGTCCACGTGCTTATTCAGGATAGTACCATCGTAAGAGAACCAGTGGCCAATCATCGGGTTGTTGTTTTCGTCAAAGCCGTTTTGCCAGTCCTTGTGAAGGCGCATTTCCAAGTGAACCTGAGTTTCAGAGCTCGGACGTGCGGTCAACACCAGGTTTACATCGGTATAGGCCTGATTTTCTTGGGTCGGAGAGTTGTCGCTGAACTGGTCAGAGCTAGCCATGGAAGCCAAGGCACCAGCCTTTGCAGTACCGTTGAGCTTGAGCCCGAGAACAGCAGCGTTCAGGGAGTCCAGCTTTTGCAACAGGGTCTTCTGCTGCTGTTCCACACTTTCACCATCAGCGAAAGCAGTTGCGGCAGAGAGCAAAACAGCGGAAGTAAGACCGAAAGCGGAAATTTTCTTATTGAACATCATATTCGCTTCCTCCCATTAAAATTCCACGTTAATGGAAGCTTCAAGAATCATCTGGGAGAACTCGTTCTTATAGGTCCCAGATACATCCTTGGTGACATCGTAGTAGTTCGGCAAGTTGTGAACGCCTTCCACAGACTGTTCAGCAACAGCCATCACGGTATTGTACTCGTTTTCGACGGAAATCATACCGAAGTTCACAGCCAACCAGGCGTTAGATGCGATGTTGTAGTCGAGACCGACCATCCACTGCATCTGAGTGCCCTTCATGAGCGGTGTGGAAACGGCACCACCGTTGAATGCCTTGTCGAAGACAGCCAGCTGGTCCATGTCCTTAAACTCGGTTGTAATCATCTGGAAGCCGAGGTTCACGCCCAGACGCGGCAGGTACTGAACATAGAGGCCTGCGTTGATAAAGTCGCTCTTGAGTTCAGTGGTTTCGTCCATCAGGCCGAAGTCTGCAAGGCTGCTCCAGTTGTCGGTTTCGAGAGAACGTTCAGAATGCTTATAGGAGCCAGAGATTTCCAGCGGCATGGAGAAGCCAAGCAGCTTGAACACGTCAAACTTGGCACCACCACCGAATTCCATGTAGGTTGCAGCCTTGTAGCTGGCCTCGATAGTTGTACCCATGTGATCGTTGAAGATCCTCTGAGTAATGGGAGAAACCTGCTGGAAGAAGCTGAACATACCCTGAACTTCGGCGAAGTCACCGATGTTTGCGGTCAAGACGCCGCGACCACCCAGGCGGTTGGAAGTGGCAAGACCGTTGGGCAAGGACAACTGCAAAGCCGGATCAGCAAGATTCTGGAGGAGAGCCAGCTGAGTGCGGGTGTAGACGTTGGTTGTCCAGGAATTCTTGTTGTAGTCAGCGATATTGTAGCTGTTGGTTTCGCTACCCTTGAACGCGTTATCGTCGGTACCCATGGTGGTAGACACCGGGGAGAACTTCGGAGTAAAGTTGTAGAGAGCATCAAAGGAGGAGTACAGCGGAGAATTTACGCCATACTTAACAGTCTGACCGTCCTTATCGGAGTTCAGGATGCGCTGAGCAAAGAAAGAACCGGACTGGGCGGCGTTATTGAACCAGTTGCTGTCGTTGTAGACTGCATCGATGGCCAACTTAACACCCCAGGAGTCGCTCTTGTAACCGATGTTTGCGTTGACCAAGAGAGCCACACCGTCCAGGGTTTCCTGATGGAAGGAATCCGGCACAACGTAAGGCATATCGTCGTCGTTCAAGGCAAAGCCACCAGTGGGAAGACCGGTGTCTTCATCATATTCCAGAGCCCAGGAGGAATCCGGATAGTAGACATCGTCGCTAGACAGAGCAAATTCTGCTGTAACGTCCAAGGCCAGCTTGGAGTTGCCCATCATGCCGGCGATGTCGGCGCCTACGCGACCGCTCAAGATCATGGTCTTCTGCGGATTCGGTTCGTAGGGGTTGATATCCTGAAGTTCGTAGTCCTTGGAGTAGTTGTTTCCCGGACGGCGGTAAGTATAGGAATAGGAATCCTCGTTATCGAAGATGAACATGGGAGTTACACCCACGTAGGTGTTCTTGTTGAACGGGAGCCATTCCACGTTACCGGCAATCATCCACTTGTCCATGTTGGCAGCCTGAGAGGCACCCCAAACGGTATCGCTGGGGAGGATGTTGCCTTCGGCACCGCTCAAGTCAAGAACTGCGGTGCGGTTCAAGCGGGCAAAGAGGGCTTCTGCGCGGATTTCACCGAGGGAAGCACCCAGGTCGCGACGGAACTGGAGGTTCACACCCTGAAGGTTGCGCTGGTTACCTTCGATGAACTGTTCCTTCTGAGCCATGTAGCGCTTGCGGGCGAAGATCTGGGCTTCGTACATGATATCGATACCGGGCAGCCACAAGGTCAGCGGAGAGTACTGCTGACGGAAGTCACCCACAACCCAGTAGAAGGAGTTGCCGATGTTGCCTTCCACATTCAACCAAGGAGCGGAAATGCTCTTTGCTGCGGCAGCGAAGTATTCCTGCATACCGGCTTCAAGGCGAAGCACTGCGTTGGCGCGAACGTTATCATACGGACGGAAGCCAAATACGAGGTCGGCCGTAACAAATTCATCCTTTTCGACGGTGGGCAGCTTATCCTTGGCGGAGGCGTCCAGGTCGGTGCTGAAGCGAGAGGTCTGGGCTACGGCACGAATGCTACCGCCAAGTTCCAAACCACGCTTTGCGTTGACGGAATCAACCTTGCTTTCCAACAGGTCCTGATTCTGAGCTACGCTAGCAGAGGCGGCCATGGAGGCGGCGAGAACGGCAGCTAAAGTCTTTTTCATATTCATAGTCTTTTTCATATTCTGCACCCCCTATTAGAACCAAGCCTTGGCTTCGGCGGCTATGTAGTGAGAATGCCAATCGTTTTCCGAAACGGTTTCGTCAGAATGGGTCATGTACTTGTAGCGCACATGGAGACCGACGCGATCAGAGAAGTCCCAGTCAAAGCCGAGACCGATGGCCGTTTCGAGATAGTTGATCGGAGACTTCTTGTAGTAGTAAGTCGTATACTGGTTCACAAAGGCAAAGGTCTTGGTGTCCTTACCGATGTTAGATTCCACCGTACCCATGGAGTAGGCGTATTCGGAGCGGAAGATTTCGGCACCCAGGATACCTACCATGTGGAAGGTCGGAGTCACAGCCACAGAGGGTTCAAACTGACCGTAGAAGCTCCACAGGAGCATGTCGGTCTGGGATTCACTGTAGGCGATAGGAGCGATAGTCTTGGAAACACCAGACAAGGCGGCGTAACCGGTCATCATGATGGTACGGTCTGTATTGAACCAGCCACCGATGTCGTAACCACCCATGAAGGAGAGGTAGGAGAACCACTTGGTGTTTTCGGGAACTTCGTCGTTAGCAATCTGCTGAGCGTCTTCGTAAGCTACGAAGCCTTCCCACATTTCCCAGGTTCCACCATAGAGACCGCCATGCTGACGATACTGCTTAACGCCTTCGTTGGAAGCCTTTTCCACACCGACGCGAGCGACATAGGTAGCACCAGTGGCATTACCGGAGTCGGCAATGAAGAGGGGCTTATGCTTGGTCCAGGAGTTGGAGCCTTCCCACATGTTACGACCGTTCAAGCGGTAGTTGAACATGATCATGTCCTTGCCTTCTTCAATCTGACGGTGCTGACCGTACTGAACGTCAAAGTAGCCACGGTTGAAGGTGGGTTCCAACTTGAAGTTCAAACCGGCCATGTTCGGAGTGTAGCGCATGGAACCACCGTTCAGGTAGGCTTCATCCTTACGCCAGCTGTTCAGACGGGACGGGTTGGACTGAGAATAGGGAGAGTAGAATTCCTTGGGGAGGAAGATGGCTTCGAAAGTCATCGGCCAGCCTTCGATGTACTTGCTCTGAGCCTTGACGTAGACACCAACCTGCGGTGTGTTCATGGCAGATTCGTAGGCGTCTGCCAGGTAACCTGTACTGGAGATGTTTTCGTTGTAGTCGGCAGCATCGGTAGTGCGATAGAACTTCACGGAGTCGGTCATGCTAAGAGCGACTTCACCCATCAGGTAGAACTTCGGAGTGATATTACCCTTGAAGTCCAAGGAGGCCACGTGAGTGTTCAGGATGGTGGGTCCCACATCGGAGAAGGAAATCCACTGGTTACGGAATTCGTTTTCGTAGATAATGTCGTTGTCGAAGATGACACCGATATAGTTGGCACCCAGGGTCAGGTTGTCGGCAATCTTTTCCTTGGCGATACGACCATGGTAGATGGTACCGCGCTGGTCGTAAGTACCAGACATTTCCAATTCACCGGGCTGACCACCGTACATACGCAGACCGTCACGAGTACCGATATCGGCATCGGCCGGCTGAGACAAGAGGAACTGAGCCTTCATATCGAAAGGCAGCTGATATACACTGGCGAAGACACCACCGAAGGAACGGTTAGTCCAGAATGCACGACCACCTTCCTTAACCGGCTTAAAGACCTTTTCCTTATAGTAGGTACTTACAGTCTTTTCATCTTCGAACAGTTCGTACTGCCAAGCAAAGCGGGGGTTGGTTTCGCGTTCCCACATGGTAAGGGGAGAAGAGTTCGCCCAGATCACACCACCAGCGGTCACATAGGCGCCGAAGACACCTGCGCGGATGTCCACACCCATGTTCATTTCTTCGTTGACGGTGGTTGCATAGTAATCGGTAGAATGGTCGAACTGAACGCGCTGATCGTGAGTCGGCACGTGTGTCGGCTGGCTACCGAGGTAGTTGCTATACAAGCCGCTGAGGTCGAATGGGAAGCTCATGTTTGTCCACAAGGTCATGTAGGAATTGGGCATAGCCACAATGTTCATGTTGAGGACTGCATCCACGGAGGTGCGAGCAAGGTCACTCTTAACCCAGGGGCTGGGTTCGGAATAATGGAAGTTCTTGAGGCGGAAGGCCATGTAACCGGAAACGGCCAGCGGCAGGTCATCCTTACCCATAAGGGTGGATTCCATGTTTTCGGTCAAGCCGTCGAGATTTTCTTCGATGGCAGCCATCTGAGCTTCGGGAGAAAGAGTTGCAGGAGCGGCAACTACCGGTGCAGGTCCGGCCACGGGAGCGGAGCTAGCCAATTCCTTCTTCGGGGCTTCCACCGGCGCCGGTTCGGCGGCAGCTTCTTCGGCAGGAGCTTCTTCTACGGGAGCGGCCTCCTCGGCGGGGGCTTCGGCAACTTCAGAAGATTCGTAGGAAGATTCCTCACCATAGGAAGAAGTTTCTTCGGCAGCGGGCTCGCTGCTGGACTCTTCATAGGAGGATTCAGATGCAACGGATTCTTCTGTAGCAGAATCGTCGTCGTACTGGGCCAGAGCCAGAGACGAGCAGAGCAGAGTCGTAGCAAGTATGGGTAATTTACGCATAAATTCCTCTTAAATCTCGTTGCGGAACGGGTAGTAGGCCGGTCCTTCGTAGGCCTTGCCTTGCTTCTTGATCACGATATCGTCGATCCAAACCTTGAAGGCTTCATTTTCGTCCTTTCGGACTTCAAGACGGAAACCCTTGAAGTTGGACCAGGAGAACGGCAGCATCACTTCGCGAGTGTTCTTGGCATCCCAGTACACACCGGTAAGGCCGAAGAGCTTCAGAGGAATGCTGAATCGCTTCCATTCTGTGGTAATTTCACCAAGGCTCTTGGAACGGAGCTTCACCTGCATGGATTCACCACCAGTCTTCACACCGTCGTCCACCAACACGAACAGAGCATTTTCACCACCCTTGTCGCCCTTGATCCAGAACTCGAGGACGCCTTCTTCGTAGTAGGGGGTCAAGTCCACGGAACCCGCAATACAAATGGCCACACCGGAGTAGTCGCTGGCGATAAGCTCAATTTCCATGGAAAGAGCACCTTCCATGGCATACTTGTCGGTAAGAACCGGTTCCGGGTTTTCACGGGGATACTGGTAGGTATAGCCACCGCCACGTGGAATAGCTTCGCGCATCACAACGGACACGACATCCTTGTCGGGTCTGAAGGGCTTGGCTTCTTTGGTTACAAAACGGGACTGGTCACGGTCGCGGTAGTCACTGAAACCATAGCCAGCAAAAGAGAAAGACGCCAGGAGAAGTACGCCAAGAGCGCACATCCAGCTAGTTTTATGCGGATTTTCTTTCATAATGCCTAAAAATCTCCAAATTCGGATAGGATACAATATAACTTGTTTTTTTGACAAACGGAAAACCGTCATGACAAAACCATGACCATAACGAGACAAAAAAGGTCGTTTTTCCTTATTTATTGCGTTTTCCAGGCGTTTTCTTTGGTAAACACATTATTTTTACTAAAGTGTAGGACGATTCCAATAAAAAGTGTAATTTATTGATGTAAACAACAATTTTACCATTGAGGATAAGATGAAAAAGATTCTCCCCCTGGCATTCTCCCTCGGACTAGGCCTTATGGCTTGCTCTAGCGATGGCGGTGGCCACGCCGCAGCCACAGATCCCGAAGAACCGGGCAAGACCGAGGTAGTCCCCGTCGACTATTCCAAGGGCCGCGCCATGAACAAGCGCCTGGGAAAGGGCATCAACCTGGGCAACGCCTGGGATGCAGCCTGCTACTATGGCGGAAACACCCCCAACAATCCCTACTTCTACGAAGACGTCCAAGCCAACCCGGACGCAGACCGCCTGGATGCCTGCTGGAGCAATCCCATCGAGGACAGCTACTTTGCCCTGGTAAAGAGCGTCGGCTTCAATTCCGTGCGTATTCCCGTTCGCTGGCAGCACAGCTCCAACCCGGAAACCCATGAAGTCAGCGCTGCACGTCTGGCCGGCGTCATGGACGACGTTAGACTCGCCTTCGAAGCGGGCCTTGCCGTTGTCATCAGCTTCCACTGGTACTATGAACTGATGGAAGCCGCCAATAGCGGAGATCCCGAAGTCTACGCCAAGGAAAAGGAACACTTCACATCCATCTGGAGCCAAGTGGCTTCCGCATTCGAAAAGGAATTCCCCGGGTCCGACTCTCTGCTAGTTTGGGACATTCTGAACGAACCCACCATGAAGAGCAGCGAAATGCTGAACGACGCCATGCTGGCCGGTTACGACGCCATCCGTTCCGTGGCTCCGGGCAAAACCATCATGTTCGAATCCTATCATGCAGCCAAGTTCGCAGACATCACCGCGCTCAAGCTGCCCCAGGACGGCAACATCATTTATAGCGGCCACTACTACGAACCGTACACCTACACCCACCAGGGTCACAGCTACGACTGCAAGGGCGACGCAGCCTCTTCCAATACGGCTCAATTCGACCTGCAGACCTACGTAAAGTCCATTCAGGCCCTTTACCCCGATGTGAACGGAGACCACGTCCCGGTAAACATGGGTGAGTTCGGCGTGTCCGGCGGCGGCGACGACCAGTGCCGCGGCGACGGCCCCTCCGCAAAGGGCAAGGCCAGCTGGGCAAAGAAGACCATCCAGGCTGCTGAAGCCTACGGAATGTCCTGGCATTACTGGGGCCTTGCTGGCGTAGGCGGATTCGAAGCCTACGACAAGCGTAACGAGGAATGGTATGAAGGCTTCCCGGCAGCTTTCGGCCTCTAACGGCCACTAGCGAAGTCTACAAAACAGATACTAGGGGCGGGTGATCGTGCCGCCCCAATGCTCATCGAAAAAGGCTTGGAACAAGGGTTCCGGGCCTTTTTTCAGTTCCTCAACGACTTCTGCCATGGGGCGCTTGCCGCGATAGAGTTCGCGGTAGGCCTTTTCGAAGTACTCGATACGGGACTGGGGGAATTCATCGGGATGAAGGCGCAGGGCGTGGAGATTCAGGGCGCCGAAGCGGATGGGGTTGCCGAAGGCCTTGCTGCAGGGAGGCACATCCTTGTCCACCTTGTATGTACCGCCGACGAAAGCGTAGGCCCCCACCTGATTACGCTGCTGGATGGCGGTGACGCCGCCGATGGTGGCATATTCACCGATGCGCACATGGCCGCCCAGCTGGCAGCCATTGGCGATGACCACTCCGCGTCCAACTTGGCAGTCGTGGCCGATGTGGGAGTAGGCCATGATCAAAACGTTGTCTGCAACGCGAGTGCAACCGCCGCCCTGGACGGTTCCACGGTTCAGTGTACAGTACTCGCGGATGGTGCAGCCCTCGCCTATTTCGAGGCGGGTCGCCTCGCCTGCATACTTGAGGTCCTGGGGAGGGGCACCAAGGACTGCCCCGTCAAAAACCTTCGTATGGGCGCCGATGGAGGCACCCCCGTATACGTGGACGCGGCATTCGAGGCATACACCCTCGCCTATTTCTGCGCCGGCGTCTACAAGGCACCAGGGGCCGATAATGGCCGATGGGTGAACTTTTGCTGAGGCGTGAACGAGGGCGGAGGGGTGAATCATAGCCAAAAATTAACAATTAACAATGAACAGTTAACAATGATTATCTAAATTTTTACGCCGTTATGAGTGGATTCATCATCGCAGGGCTCACCGCACTTTACGTGCTCCTGTTCCTATTCTTTGTGATAGGACTGTTGAAGACTCATCGCTACAAGGGCCCCAAGGCCACCCCCAGCGTGTCGGTGGTGGTGCCCATGCGTAACGAGGAGGAATTCGCTCAGAGGACCTTGGAAGCCCTGGCCGCCCAGGATTACGCGGGCGAATGGGAGGTGATCTGCGTAAACGACCGCTCCACGGATTCCACCCAGGAGATTCTCGAGAGGTTCGCCGCCACCCATGAGCGCTTTCACGTGCTGAACCTGCCCCTGGACCTGCCCCAGATCGCCTCGCCAAAAAAGCGGGCCCTGGAAAGCGCCTTCAAGGTCGCCAAGTACGAAGTGCTGTTGACCATGGATGCGGACTGCATTCCCCGCAAGAGCTGGATTACCGCCATGGCGGGCCGTTTCGTAGACGGAATCAGCATTGTGCAGGGACCTAAGCAGAACAACGGGACCCGCACCATGCCTCACCTTTACCAGAAGCTGGAAACCCTGGGCTACACCGCCATGGAAGCGGCGGGCTTTAGCTGGGGGCACCCCATGGTGGCAAGCGCCGCCTGCCTTGCCTACAAGAAGAACCTGTTCTTTGAAGTAGGTGGCTTCGGGGACCTGGTGAACCTGAGCAGCGGCGATGACGACATGCTCATCCACAAGATGATGAAGATTCCGGGAACGAGGGTTTGCTACAACCTGGACCGGGACGCGGTTATCGAGACTGCCCCGGTGCACACGTGGAAGCAGCTGTTCAATCAGCGGGCCCGCTGGAGCAGCAACGGCACAAGCTACGAGAACAAGGCCTACATCCTGATGCTGACCTTGATTTACACCTACTACATCTGGATGTTCGTGAGCCCCTGGTGCGTAGCCTTTTTGGATTGTCCGTGGCAGTGGTGCGCATTTGCCATTTTGCCAAAGGTCGTCATTGACTTTATTTTCTTGAGCATCGCCGCGTGGAAACTCCACGCCAAGAGGCAGATGCTTGCCTTTATCCCCACCGAGCTGATTCAGATTCCCATGATCGTGCTCTGCGTACCCGCGGGCATTACGGGACTGTTCAGGTGGAAATAACGCCGCGGATGGCTTCAGCCGCCCAGGCCAGGGCGTCCTCGACGTTACAGAGTTTACCGTCCAGCTGCAGCTCGAAGCTTTGCTTGATGATTTCGCCCATCTGCTTGCCTGGCTTTACGCCAAGGTCCATGAGCATCTTGCCGGTGAGGAAGGGCTCGGGAGCGGCCCTTAGAAGGTCGAGGTCCTGGGCGGCCTGGTGAAGGTCGCAGGCAAAGGTTGCGGACTTGAAGAGTTCCGTGGGCGTGGACTTGACCAGCAGAGACAGGAGCCTTAGACCGCCGAGGCGTACGGCCAGGCGACGAAGTTGCGACGCGGGGGGCACCGTGGCGAAGTCCAGTTCGCTGTAGCACTTGAGCAGCTCGGGTACCTTGCGAACCAGGTGGACCTCGTTGGTGATACGGGCGAGGAACTTGTTGGAAAGGGCCTTGATGTCGGAGGGCAAGGGGGACTGTTCCGCGGTCGCGGATATTGCGGTTCCGGGATGATTGTTCACCACATGGGCGTTCCCTAAAAGGAGAGCTGCAAAGGAGAGCTCGGAGGCCTCGTCATCGGAAAGGCCTTCCCTGCTGCAGGAAACGGCGTCCAGGACACGGCCAAGCATTTCCCAGCCGGCGTCACGGGATTTCACAGCAAAGGGGTTCACCTCGGGGAAGTACTCGTCCAGCTTGATGTCCAGGAAGGCGCGAAGGCCAAGGGAGGGCTTGCCCGGCTTGAGGAGCCACTTCTTGAACTCCTCGAAGAGGCGCTCGATGCTCAGGTCGTCAAGGGAAAGGGTGCGGCAGAGTTCCACGGTCTCGGGGGCAAGGGTCAGCACAAAACGGCTGGCGAACTGCACTCCCCGCAGGATGCGAAGGGAGTCCTCGGCGAAGGCCGGGCCCACGTGGCGCAGGCGGCGGGCCTTGAGGTCGTCGATGCCTCCGTAGGGGTCACAGAGCTTGAGGTCCGGAAGTTCCATGCCCATGGCGTTGATGGTAAAGTCACGGCGAAGGGCTGCTTCCCTGAAGGTGAGCTTTGTGTCGGTATGCACCACGAAACCCTTGTGGCCGTAGCCCACCTTACTCTCGGTACGGGGGAAGGAGAAGTCCAGGGACTCCCCCTTCATGGAAAGGTGGATGACGCCGAAGGCCTTGCCCACCAGATTCGTCTTGCCGTACCTGGAAAGGATGGGCAGAAGCTGCTCCTGCTCCAGGTCGTAGACTTCCACGTCGTAGTCGCGGCAGTTGCGGCCTAGGAGAGCGTCGCGGACCCAGCCGCCAACCAGATAGGCGCGGCCACCGGCGGCAACGATGTCGTCGGCGATTTTCAGCAGTCGCCTGGGAAGTTCCGGTTCAAAGTTCTCGCCTGCGAGGGTCTGTACAGTCGCCATTCGAAGCCCCTTACTGGAAGTTGGAGATGTCGCTTGCGGAGGTATCCACGGCGGTTTCCGAGGCAGGCTCGGCTGAGGCGCCCTCTACGGGCTGCGACTTGTCGGAATAGCGGTCGTAGATACTCTGGGTCTTTTCGCCGGAGGAATCCTTGAGAGCCTCGGAGACGGAGACTTCGCGGGCGGATTCCCGTTCTCCGCCATTAGAATTTACAGTGGCCTTGGCGGTGTCGCTGGCGGCAAAGCGGTCATAGATACTCTTGCGGGATTCTGCGGAGGCCCCCTTCTTCTGGGCCTCCTCCTCGCGGCAGGACTGCAGCTCGTCTTCCATGTAGGCGCGCTGGTCCGGTGAATAGGTCATGGTGTTCAGGCGGTACTCAATCTCTTCGCAAACCAGTCCCTGGCGCTCCCCCGCGCAGGAACCCAGGAAAAGTACAATCGCAGCAATCGTTAAAGTAAAAAGCGCTGTCTTCATAACCTATCCGAAATCAGTGAATGACGATGAACTTGCCCTTCTTGGTCTTGGAAGAGTTTTTCACCATGTAGTAATAGACGCCGGGGGCGACCAGACGGCCATCCTTGCCGCAGCCGTCCCATTCCACGCGTCCGCCGAGAATGTCATCGTTGCGGAAACTGCGGACCAGCGCTCCGCCCCTGTTGTAAATGAACACTGAAGCACTCTCGGAGATATTCTCTATGACAAAGAGGTGATGAACCTTAGGCCTAAAGGGAATGGGATAGGCAGCCACATCAAACTTCGCCGAATCGGTCATATTCTGCTTGGCGGACTTGAGATCGCTACGGAAATAGGCGGATACGCCCTTGTCGTGGGCGAACCAGGCGGCCCCCTGTACAGGGTCGATGGCCACATCGGCTACGGAATTACTCAAAAGGCCATTCTTGGCAGTGTACTGGATTACAGACAATGTATCCAGCGACTTTCCCTTTCTAGTCAGCCTAAAGACCCCCTGGTTTGCCGTGCCAAGCCACAGGTTGCCATGCACATCCGCTTCGATGGAGGTGTACTCGGCCCCCAGCAATCCACTGGTGGACTTAGGCGATGTCAGGGTATCGTTGTCCTCGTCGTAATAGGCAAGGGCGGACATGGAAACCAGCCAAAGGTGCTCCGACACGGAGTCATAGGCAATATCCACAGGGGCGGGATAAATACCTCCAATGGACTTTATAGTTTGATTGGAGAGCTCGTTTCCATTGGTCTTTGGGGCCGGGAATCGGATTACATCGAGACCTCCCTCGTTGGCAAGGCTCGTGCCATCCTTGGTACCCATGTAAATCACCCAGGAACCGTCATCGTCAATCTTTGCATACATCGGGCCCGAAACAGGGGCTGATCCAATATTCTTTGCACAATGAATTTCACCATCCTTGGTGAAGTATACGATGCTATAACCCTGGTTGCTGGCGGTTGCCGTAAGGAAGCCGGAACCGTCGGGTGCGGGAGTGGAGGCCACGGCGACAGAGTAGTTGTTTTCGTAATTATCCAGGCATAGCCCCTCGTGAGGGTAGAAGGAATGTTCCTTTTCTGCCCCCCACTGGGAGTAGATGAAATAGCCAAGGCCCCAGATGTGGAAAAAGACATGGCCGTCCGGCAAAAGGGACAGAACCTTCATGCGCGCGGAATAAGACGAGGTGAGGCTGCCAAATCCATTATAAACATACTTGGCCGGACTCCAGTATTCCTTATTGTCTGTAAAGCTAAGCTTGCCATCGACGGATGCACCCATAACCCCACCTATGGGGATGTTGCGCAATTCGTAAACTTCGCCCAATTCGAAATAGTCGTAGTGAGTCAAGTCCTCCTTCTTCTTTCCGCTAAGGAGCTTGATAGACTCGGCACCGACTTCATACTTTCCGGATGCACCATCAACAATCCACACCGAATCTCTCACCGCCAAGTCCGAAAGGGACTCGGGCTTCGTCACCTGGCTCCAGGAGGCGGGATCACTCAATCGATTGTCGCGACTCAAATTATCCCAATCCATGACTCGGACAAAGACATCCTTACCTAAGCGCACGTACAGCGAATCCTCATGGGCCACCACCCTAGAAATCCGGTCAACGGAAAGGGATCTGTTGCCAATCCTGTCTATGGTCAAAATGGACGTACCGTCAAAAACGTTCAGGAAGGCCAGACGATCTTCGAAGGCAATCGTCAGAACCCCCTTCGCCAGTACCGTTGCTCCGGGAACCGCACGAGCATTGTTCTTTACGAAGGAACGATTGACCACTATCCACGTCTTGCCACCTTCCGCCAAGGCATTCACCTGACCAAACTCGGAAACGGCAAACACCCCAAGATCAGAAGACACGATAGAATAGAAGCTGGAAGTTTCCAGCCCATTCTCGGAGTGGAATACGTAATCGCCCTTGGGTGTTCTATAGCGAATGCCTCCGTCCGTCGCCAGCAATACACCTTCGCTAAAGGAAATCGCATCGCGAATAGGGAACGGGTCGGAAAAAACGCGCCATTCCTCGCGCGCCACGGCATTGGAAACCAACAATACGGCAAATAGAATCAACGAAAAAAACTTCACCACCACAAATTACGAAATTTACGAGGCCTGCGTCAGAAAATCCTCCAAAACAATTGCCGGAGCATCATTTTTTTTCAGCAAAGAGTCCCGTATTTGCTTCTTTTGCTGCATTTTACCCAAGGCACCCCGACGAATTTTTGCAATTTCGTGCTTGGACAACCCAAACATTCCTCGAATCAAATCCATGGAGAATCCTTCAAGAAAGGTGTACTCCACCAGTTTGCGCTCCAAGGGCGTCATTTCTGACATCAAGTAGTTCAACTCATCCTGGAGCATGTACTCCTTGCGTTCATCGTTGAAATGAACCGACACGCATGAGGGAATCACCTCGTAGTTGTAACGCTCGTCAAAAACGTAGGAGGTGGGAATTTCGTGTATTCGACGACGGTACTGGTCATAACGTGAATTGTTAAAGACCGTAACAAACCACGGATACATATAGGCATCCAGGTTCATGAATGGCGCCGATCGGCAAAATTTCAAGGCTACGTCTTGAAAAAGATCGTCCGCAGCCTCTCGACTTCTAGTCCACTCAAGGCAAAGTTTGTAGATTTTATATGCGTTCTCCTTCCAAACGCGTTCTAATGTTTTTTTTGATTCTGTTAAAATTCTTCGTTTCGACATTTAACAAACTGGGAATTTTGACAGCGATCTTTCAGTCGAGCGAAAATTTATGAATTTGACCGAGAAAAAAAAGGCCTTAAAAAATTTTGCAAACAACTGTTTGCAAAATGCTTTTGTATTGATTTTTTTACTGGTTCTAGGTTCCACCGCCTATGGGCAGGAATTCAACATGAACAGCATGCCGCCTCCGGAAATGTCCATGGAGTATTCCGCCGGGGCATTGGGCAACGGCTCCAAGCTGACCATCAACATCACCATTCCCGACAACTGGCATGTAAACGCCAATGTGGCAGCCGATGAATTCCTGAAACCATCCACCATGGCGGTCGAGGCTCAAGGCATCAAGTTTGGCGACCCCAAGTGGCCAGCCGCCATCAAGGAATACAACGAAGCCCTGGACATGGAGAACCTTGTATTCAAGGGGAAGTTCCAGGTGGAGCTACCCGTCGAATCCGTGACGGAAGGCTACGACAGCACAACCACCAAGGTGACATTTGGCTACCAGGCCTGCGACAATTCCATCTGCCTTGCACCGAACAAGAAGACCATCGGAATAAATGACATCGGCCTTGGCGCAGGTGCCGTAAAAAAAAACGATGGTGAAGTAGGCGATCGCGGAGCCATCGCAAGCGACGGGACCATTCAATGGAACGGCGAGAAGGGGGGCGAACCTGCACCGAACAATGCGATCGCGAACGCCTCCGAAGAAAATCGCGCAAGCTCGGCCACCGCAAACAAGGCTGCGGAAGTTTCTGACGGGAATCGAGGCGATTTCGCTGATGGAAAGGCGGAGACCAGCGCCGACAATTCAACGGAGAACAGCGCCGGCACCTTGGCCCTGCTGCTTTTCGCCCTGCTGGGTGGCGTCATCTTGAATTTGATGCCCTGCGTCTTGCCGGTGCTTTCGCTGAAGTTGTTCAGCCTCATCAAGCAGGCGGGCGAAAGCCGCGGAAGGCTTTTGGCCCTTGGCATCAGTACCGCGGCGGGCATTCTCGTAAGCTTCTGGACGCTTGCGGCTGTCGTCACGGCGATTAAGATTGGCGGCGGCAACGCAGGCTGGGGAATGCAATTCCAGAGTGCGGGATTCATCGCCTTCATGGTGATTATCCTTACGGCATTCGCCATGAGTTTCTTTGGCGTATTCGAAGTATGGCTGCCAGGCAGCACCCTGACGAAGATGGATAGCGCCGGCCACAGGAGCGGCCTTACGGGAGCCTTCTTTACCGGCGCCCTGCTGGTGCTGCTGAGCACGCCCTGCTCCGCACCCTTCCTGGGAACCGCCATGGGATTTGCCTTTACCGCCAGCGCCCCGGTGCTGTTCCTGTTCTTTACCGCGGCAGGCCTAGGCCTTGCACTGCCCTATCTGCTGGTAAGCGCATTCCCCTCGGTGCTGAAGGTCCTTCCGAAGCCCGGTGCATGGATGGTGCGCCTGCAGAAGGTCATGGGAGTCTTGCTGATGGTCACCGTAGCCTGGCTGCTGTGGATTGTAAGCGAGCAGGCGGGCGGCGTGGGCGTTGCGCTATTTGCAGCAATTGCTGCCCTCGCAATCGCCGCAAGTTTTGCGCTAGGCAAAATCGCCCCGCCGGGTGTCGCCTTTATCCGCGAGGTGGGCGTGGCCGCCGCAGCCGCGGTGGTGCTGGCAGCAGTCTGGTTCGCGGGCATCTCGCCGAAGTACGAGGCCGAGATTACGCGGCGGTTCCAGGAGCGCACCATGCAGATGATGACCGAGGATGGATGGTTCCGCTACGCCCCCGAGCTCATCCGAGATTTCAAGCTGCAGGGCCGTACGGTATTCATCGACGTTACCGCCGACTGGTGCATCACCTGCAAGGCGAACGAGGCCGCGGTGCTCGGCGGTAGCGACTTCCGCCGCGCCATGGACAGCCTAAATGTCGCCCTCGTGAAGGCGGACTGGACCCGCGAAAGTCCCGAGGTGAACGCCCTGCTGAAAAGCATGCAGAAGTCCGGCGTTCCCGCCTACGCCATCTACCCTGCAGGCGATCGCGACAAGCAGATTGTTCTGCCGGAGTTGCTGACCACAGGTGCCATCGTGGAGAAGATTACGGGGAAGTAAGCCTCCGTTCGTTCGAGGGCCTCGTCCGACAAGATTTTGTTACTTTATATGTTATTGCCATTTTGTAGGCCAAACCACCAAGGCACGGAAGTTTAGCCTACAGAATTTAGATGAAAAAAGGCTGGATGGTGACATACTCACCGCCAGCCTTCTTCAGCTTGTAGGCTAAAAGCAACGATTCCCTGCTGCTAGCCTACAATTCATGTTACTTTATCTAAAACAAGCGTTTTTATTTGTAGGTCAAGCGGCGCATTTACGACCACTTAGCCTACAAACCGAATCCTAAACTAGATCCGAAACCGAATTCCAAGCCAACTAGCGTTTGCCATCCTTCTTGTGAGCTACAAGCGCCTCGTCCCAACGAGGCGTGGTAGCGAGAGCGAACGCTTAACGCAGGTTTCTCTCCATCATTTAGCGTGAGCGGTCTTGTAACGCTCAATGCATTCCTGGTAGAAGTCGTAGGTCTGCTTGGCGATGGCCTTCCAGCTGAACACGTCGATGGCGCGCTTGCGGCTCACCTCGCCCATCTTCTTTGCCATTTCCGGATTTGCGAGGATCTTGTTCAGCTTACTTGCAAAGTCAGTCTGGAATGCCTTAGGGTCGGCGGGCTCGAAGTTGGTCTCGGACACGGCCTTCAGGGGTACCAGGAAGCCGGTTTCGCCGTCCACGATGATTTCGGGGATGCCGCCTACGGCGCTACCCACAACGGGAGTACCGCAGCTCATGGCCTCGAGATTGATGATGCCGAAAGGTTCGTAGAGGGACGGTGTTGCAAAGACGGTGGCGTGGCTGTAGAGGACGCGGAGTTCCTCGTGGGGAACCGGTTCCTGAATCCATACGACACCTTCGCGGGTCTTCTGGACTTCTTCGATAAGGGCCCTGCATTCGTCGGCAAGTTCCTGGGTATCGGGAGCGCCTGCGCAGAGGATCACCTGGGCGTTCTTGTCGATCTGGGGGATGGCCTGGATCAGCTGGCTGATGCCCTTCTGGCGGGTGATACGGCCTACGAACAGCACGAAGGGCTTGTTGGGATCCACGCCCCACTTTTCCAGGATGGAAACGTTGAAGGTAGGTGCGTAGAAGTCGGGGTCGATACCGTTGTAGATCACCTTGACGCGATCCTCGGGAACTCCGTAGAGTTTCATCACATCGCGCTTCATGCCCTGGCTAACGGCGATGACACCGTCGGCGGCCTCGTAGGCGGTCTTTTCGATCCAGCAGCTCATGGCGTAGCCGCCGTCACCCAGCTGTTCGGCCTTCCACGGGCGGTGGGGTTCCAGGGAATGGGTGGTAAGAATCAGCGGACACTGCAAAAGACGGCTGGCCAGTACGCCGCCAAAGTGGCTGTACCAGGTGTGGCAATGAATGACGTCGATATCCTTAAGGGTAGCGGCCCATTGGAGGTTGATATCCAGAGGCTTGAAAATCTTATGGAAACGATCATCTGCCGGATTCAAACCCAGCTTACGGCTAAAGCCGATGGCGCGGATGTTGTCCTCGTCATCGTTCTGGGGGCCAAAGCAACGGGCTTCGATGTGGCAGAGTTTGCTGAGTTCCTGGGAGAGGAACTTAACGTGGATACCGGCACCGCCGTAGATTTCCGGCGGGAATTCGTTAGTAAGTATTGCAGCGTTCATAGTACCACTAAAATAGCTTACTTTTTTGAAAAAAGACAACCGCCCCGACCAAAAAGTCAGGGCGATTGCCTCAGGATGTATTTTGGGGTGATGTATTACACTTTTTGAAGGCAAAAAACCTAGAAGTTCTTGCACTGGCCCTTCCAATGACCCTGCTGCCCCACAATTTCGCCATCAATGTATCGGCCATTCGTGCCTACGAAGTCGGCCTTGCGGAAGTCCTCGGCACCCAGGTGCCAACGCATCCAGGCAACGGTAGCGGCCATGCCGCCCCAGGGACCGGAACCGTGGCCCCAGCCACATTCGCCCTGCTGACATTCGCTTCCCTGGCCGCCAGACATCTTGATCAGACAAGCGGGAGCACGAACACCAGCATTGTTGTAGTCAGCCTCGGCATTGGGGCGTTCCATGCCGCCCTCGCCATAGACGATGCCGATAGTCTTGTCTGTGGCCACCTGAGTCATGGCGATGTGGTCAAGATCGCCACTGTTATTGAGCATGGCAGTCCTTACGCGCTTATCCTTGATGAGGGTCTGCTCGGATTCAAGACCTCCCATGGAATGACCGGAACATCCCACGTTGTTCATATCCAACTTTCCAGAAAGAACACCATAGTCAAGATTGTTCTTTTCTTCCAACCAGTCAATGGCTGCAATAGCCTTAGAAGCGTTACCCGGAGATTCGCTAAGAGCGAACACCACGAAACCGTGAGAAGCAAGACGACTGATTATACCCATATACCTACCTGGTTTTTCTCCACCACCGGGACCCCAAATCACAACAGCGTGCTTCTTGTTGGGGTCCGTGGACATCGGCTTGGGATAAGCGAGAATTCCTCCGCCGTCGGGGCCAACGTTCTCCATGACTTCTACACCAAAGTAGTCCTTGTTTTCATCTGTGCCCTCGGAAAGGTAAACACCAGGTTCGCTGGGAACTACCACTTCTTCACTGGAGCTGGATTCGGCGGGGTCATCAACTGAGGAGGATGATTCCGGGACAACCTCAGAGGAGGATTCCGGGGCAACCTCGGAGGGAGAGGACTCACTAGGAGGATCCGGGGTTTCTTCGCCGGGAGTTGCGGGAATATCCATCTCTCCGCCGGGAAGGGCAGGATCTTCAGGATTTCCCATATCGGGGTTTGCAGGTTGATCGGGATTCTCGACGCCAGGGACCCCCTGATCGCCAAGCTGATCCCGCACGGCATTGACGGAATCGTCGCCGCAGTTCATAAAGGCTAGCGCACTTGCTAAAACCAGTCCCTTAAAGATTTTGGACTTCATGTGTTCTCCTTGTTTTACCCATACGTCTATAAGTTACCTTGTTTCGCCAGGGAAAACATCCGCAAAAAAAACTTCCCGTGGACAAAAAGTCCACGGGAAGCAAAAGAATTTTTAGGGGCGCCGTGTGGATCGCCGCGCCCTTCGGGCTCGCGATGACAGTAAAGGAAGACGAGCCGACCACCCTTAGCGCGAGGGGGTCATCACAGGCGAGAACTCACGCCAGTGGTAAGCACTTGTTTGAGCTTAGCGTGAGTGGTCTTTAATAGTCGCCAGGAATTCGGCGCGGGTCTTCTCGTCGGTCTTGAAGCGGCCCAGCAGCTGCGTGGTGACCATGGTAGCACCCGGCTTCTTTACGCCGCGCATGGTCATGCACATGTGACTTGCCTCGAGAACCACGGCGACACCCTTCGGATTCAATTCCTTCTGGATGAGTTCCGCAATCTGGCGGGTCATGCGTTCCTGAATCTGGGGGAAGCGGGCGTAGAATTCCACGACGCGGGGAATCTTGGAGAGGCCTACAACGCAGTCACCGGGGATGTAGGCGATGTGAGCCTTTCCGGTGAAGGGCAGAAAATGATGTTCGCACATGCTGGCGAATTCGATGTTGGGAACCACGATCATTTCGTCGTACTTTTCGTGGAAACGAGTCTTGAGGATGTCCTCGGCGCGTGTCTCGCCGCTGAGGCCGGTCATGAGTTCGGCATACATCTTGGCCACGCGCTTGGGAGTGTCCAGAAGGCCTTCGCGATTCACATCTTCGCCCATCCCTTCAAGAATCAACTTGAAGCCGTCTTCCATCATTTTCAAATTCATTGCAGTACCTTGTGTTTGGGTTCCGATTTACGGCGCCAAATATAGAAACCTATTCCGAGACATCGGCGGAATAAAAGTTCGTCGGCGACACGCAACCTGATGGAATCTGGAAACCCATTTCCCGCAGCCAGCGCCCTCTGCAATTCCCTTACATCCTTCGCAAAGACAGAATCCGAATGGGAATGACGCATAAAAATGCAGGACATGTAATCCCGCAACCGAAGATCACCGCCCAAAATCCCATCGCCTAGTCCTTGACACAAACCACCTGAACCATGGGATACAGGTCCTTGGGGCATTCGATGATACGGCGAACACGTTCCCTAGAACCGTCGTAGGAATACTCGTAGCAGTACTGTGTATCGCTGTCCTTTGCGGTACTGGTCCAGAGGATGGAATAATACTGGTAATTGTGGGTGTTGCAACCCGTCCTGTCGATGACGTAGTAATCTATAATCGGGCTATCGTTTCGGATTCTGGCGCTAGTCGTAGGATAGGCGAGAAAATCGGAGGACATGAATTCCGTAGTATCGGGGATGTGGAATCCGGCGGGGCAGAAGCTGCTGGCCGCGGCCCAGTCCACGTAGGAATTTTCACCCATGTACTGGATGTAGGCTTCCTTTACATCGGCATAGCGGGAATCGCAATCATTCGTCAGCTTGGCGCGGGCCTTCCAGTCGGCATAGAAGCGGTCAAAGCTTTCACTCTTATCGGCAACGGAGTCCAGGTACATTTTCGAGTTGGCCCGTTCGCTGTGGAGGAACATGTTGGAATGGTAGAAGTAGGCATCGTACCTTACGCCCTCCAGGGTAATCTTGCTCATGTACACATCGTCGTAGATGACGTAGAAAACATAGTCGGTTTCGCCGATTGTCTTCTCGTAATCGCTATAGGTGGCGTACGTGCCGCCGACCAGGTCAGATTTACTTATGCCATCGGGGAACGCAAAAGGTTCTTTAGGCAACTGCATCGACATCCAGGAGCTCCTTGTACGTTGACCGGCGCAGGCAAAGAGAATGGAGGACTTTTCGTCCCAATACATGGAGGTCCCTTCTACCGTAGAGCAATTTCCGTATCGTTCCTGCAGATTGCGGAGCGCCGTGATGGAGTCGCCCTGCAGCAGCCAGGTGCGATACTTGCACAGGAAATAGTTGCTGTCCACCTTCTGCTCCTTGCCGTCCAGGCTGTCTACGCAGAAGAAACCCGCCAAGACAGGAGGCGTCAGGAATTCCTCGGGGGCCACCTGCCACTTGCTATCCAGGCACAGGTAGTAGACGTCATCGTACTTTTTCAGCAGCTTGGCTTCCCTGTTGCCGCAGGGATCCACGTGGACGACCGGGGGAATGACATCCTCGGCGGCCAGCGGCTCCCAGCTGCCATCCCTGCAGATGTAATAGGCGCTGTCGCGGTAGACGACGTTAGCCGCAAAGCAGCTGTCCTTGAAGAACTCAGGAGGAAGCACCTCGGCCCACCCATCCGATTTCATCACAAAGTAGCGGCCATCAGGAGTCCTTGCGGTGTCGCCTACACCTTCGCGGCTCCAATCCGGCAGGTAAAAGTCCTCGTAGCTGATTTTCTTCCAGGTCTTGTTGCGGCAGCCCAGGTAGACGGAATCCCTCTGGAATTTCAGGCCGCCATACCACAGGGAATTTTCACATTCGCCATACTCCGCCACGATATCGGCAATCCACTTCGCCTCGGCAACGTTCACGCCGCTGGGCACGTCACCCTCCGTATAATCCGCCTTCCAGGCGCAGCTGTCGCTTCTGGGGCAGACGCACATCAGGTAGTCGCCATCCACCAGCCGCACCTTGCCCCATTTCTGCAAGTCGCACACTTCGTACAGGCGGTTCGTCACCTCGCTCTGGTCCTCAACGATTTCCCAGACAGAGGATTCCCTTGGGCACTTGTAGTAAAGGCCGTCCCTTTTCACCAGCGTATCCAGGTCGTTCAGGCACAAGCCCAGGGTGTCCTCCAAGGCGGAAACAGGGCGCCAGACAGTCGCGGGCGAAGACCAGGACCTATACACGTCCTCGGCTACGAACCTTCGGCCACAAAGCTCGCTATCCTCGACATCAACGGTATAAACCGTTCCCCGGTTCACCTTGGCCTCGAAATCAAAGCCGTAGGCCTTTTTCCAAATCTGCTTATAGTTCACTACTTTAAAGAAACCTGTATCCCTGGCATTCATGCGCACAAAATTCGTCTTCTCGTGAGGAACAGTCTCCAGGCGCCGCAGCATGTCGTCGGCCATACGAATGTAAACCGAGGAGTCCAGGGAATCGCCCCTGCCAAGAATGCGGCGAAGCTCCAGGAAGTCGCTGTAGAATACGGAATCCGACACAAAGTGCCGGCAGTAGAAATAGGGCCACAGGAGATTCTTGTGGGTCTGCAACGGAGTTTCTTCGTAGTTCCAGTTCTCGATTCCCAGGGTTTTGGCAAACTCCATCTGAGCAAGAATCTTGGCGTTGTTGTAATCAAGGCCCGAATCCTGCACCAGCTTCGTCACCCGTTCAAAAATCAAGGCGCCAACCAGGTTCTGCGTAGATTTTTTCCAATACTCCACATCCCCCATGTTCACATACTGGCTGATTTCCATTTTTTTCCTGGAACCCTCTATGGGGAATTCAATCACCAGCTTGACGTGGGGCGACGGAAATTCCAGTTCACCTGTGGAAAATTCATAGGTGTCATACTTGTAATAGTTTTGACTCTTGGAAAACCCCGCAATCTCTACGGAATCCAAGGCGTTCAGGTCATAGTCCAGCATGACAAGGCGAGCATCCCCGGGAACCATGCTCCCCGCATATTCAACGACGCCGTAAAACGCCTTTGGGGAAAACTGCTTGCCGTCTTCGGTAAAGCTGCCAACCACCCTCTCCACGCTTTCGTCATCGGAACAGGCGACAAAGGTTGCGCCAAACATCAGCGCTACCGCAAGTCCCCAAAGCCATAAGAGTCCCTTAAGCATTCTCATACCGAACCTCCCGCAGCGATTTATGGCTTGCCGCCGTAAACCACCACATTCCCCCTGGCGTCCTCAAAGTACAGCATCCCATCCCGTTTCGTATAAATTTTGAAGCGGAATCTTTGAGAGGGGAACATCCCCCTGTCGATCTCATAGTATTCGTCGCCCACCTTAAGGTAGTTGGCGGTAAACGTTACCCCGTCGCCCAGGTTGTAACTTGCACTGCGGCAGTCAGGGCGCTCCAGCGTATCCAGGGGACCTTTAGCATCCGAGATTTCCAGGCCGCAGGCATAGCCGGTAGAATCCCAAAAAATCTTCTCTACGCAGTAGTGGCGCTTATCCACCGTACCCACCAGGGAACAGCCCACAGCCCAGGGGGGAACGGATTCCTGCGCCGTCCCGAAACCGGGAATGTCACCTTCGGAATCGTAGCGCTTTTTCACATCCACCTTGTTGACGGATACGGTGTAGTAATCCGTAGATATCCAGTTGGAAAAGCTCTCCCCATCATCATAGCCCATAAAGTGGGTACAGTCGATATGGCCTTCCTCACGGAGCTCCACCTTGGCAACCGCCGTGGAATCGTCCAGCAGTCCCTCGAAGGACCAGTAATGTTCAAGCTTTTCCACCACATAGGTGTCACTGCCGCAGCCCACAAAAATCAAGCTCACCAGCAGCATGGGCAACATCAACATATTTCTCTTCATCGTCGCCCCCTACAAGTTCTTTACGCACATGGTCTGCACCAAGGGGAACAGGTCCCTGGGGCATTCAATGACGCGACTTACAATGTATTGCACATCCGCATTCCAGCCCAGCTCAATGCAGTACTGGGTATCGTCATCCTTCGCCGTGCTGGACCAGACGATATCGTAATGGGATTCCCTGCAGATGCTGCCGTTGGCGTTGCAGCCAAAGCGTTCCACAATGGGCGCGGACCTGGGATAATAGGAACCCTTGTCCAGCCTGATGGATTTCCATTCCGTGGTATCCGGGATGTGGAAACCCCGGGGGCACCTGGTCTGGGCCTGTTCCCAGGTTTGATAGGCGATATGAGGCTCATCGCTAATAAGCACCTGGGATGCCGCCGGATTCTGCAACGTGTCGGAGCACTTGGCAGAGGGCCACGGATAGCAACGGTTGTCATCGGCAAGCCTGCCTAGCAAATCTCCATAGAATTCATCGTAACTGTCGCTCCTGAAGAGCATGGATACCACAGTGGAGGCATCCTTTCTTCCACTGCCCGCATCCGTGTAACCGACCACATATCCATCCGCCACATAGGCGCCGTAGGTTACGCTATCCAGAACGTACCCGGACATGTTGAGATTGCAAGAGGCGTGTTCCCCTTCGGGGCTCCCGTAGGTAGAGGAGCCAACACGAAGGACATAGTCCACGCCATCCTTAGTGATCAGGTAATTTTTATTCCAGCCCTCGGAAAAACGCCCCTGGGCCAGTTCCTCGCCGGTAAAGCCCTCCACGTTGACATGGAAGCGCCAGAAGTTGTAGCCATAGCTCCTGCTGCGGCAGCAGCCCAGCAAGGTCGCCTCTTCCTCTAGCCAGACAAGGCTCTCCCCTGTAAAATCCCCGTAGCAGGCGCTTTCGTCAAGGCCGTACTTTTCCATAAGGCCGTTGACCAAGCGGCGTTCCCCATCGAATTTCACGGAGTTCCACTTGTTCTTTTCGCAAACGTTATACAGGGAGTCGTTCACCTTCTTCTGCATGTTGCTGGTACGGTCGTCGCAAATAATGCCTTCAAATACGCGCTCCTTGATTTCCGTCTCCGTAGACACACTCCAGCTATACTTGCTAGAGGTAAAGTAGACACCATCATACTCCACCATGCGATTTTCCTTGACGGTGTCACGGTAATATACAGGGGCGAGAATCCGGGACCAGCTACGGTTGCAGTAGAAGTAACCCACGGAGTCGTGGCGAGCGTATTGCCCCGCAAGAACGTTTCCGCTGGTGGTATCGCAAATGCCCAGGAAATATTCTTCGCGGCTAATGGGATTCCATGCAGAGTTGTTGCAGATATAGTAGGCGGAATTGACGCGGACCCGGGCGCTATCCCTGGCCCCGGTGCAGGCCCCTACGCTGTCGATGACAACGCGGTTCAGCGCCTCGTCCCAGTCCAGAATTTCCTGGGCGGGTGGCAGCGTGTCGCCGTTCACCACTATGGGAACCAACGAGGAAATCCACCAGCGAGGCACACTGTCCCTGTACAAGTCGTAACACACAAAGGACTTAAGGTACCATTGGCTGGTGCTGTCCTCAAGAAGCAGGGAGTCGCCGACGGTTGTGGTATCGCAATTGCCAAAGCCGTAGGCCCTGCGCCACATGCCTTCATATAGGTCTGCAAGCCTCTTGATTTCGGCGCGTTCCACATCGTTCCTGGAGTCGGACATTCTCACCAATTCATCGGCCACGGCCATTTCCGAGGTGAAGTCGCGCCAGGTCTTTTCCGAGCCCAGGGAACGGCTCATGTCCTCAAAAGTCCTATAGAAAGCGCTATCCGACCTTGAGGTTTGGCAAACGATGAAAAGCCAGTTCTGGTCTGCGCGTTCCAGTAAACGATCCACTTCCCTCGACACCTTTTCCCGGGCCAGGGTAAAGTAGAAACCGTCCTCCTGCACCAGGTACCTGAGGCGCTCGCTGCCCAGGGCCCCTATCATATCCAGCGGGCGGATTTCAGACAAATTCATATTCACGTACTGGGTGAACTTCATCTGCGAAAGCGTGTCCAGCCCAGAGCAGGTAAAGTTCAACTGCACAAGCGCCGAGGTAGAGCTCCACTCTGTGATGGTCAACCAGGTAGACCCTGCCGTTCTACGAACGAAAACCTCCAAGGTATCCAGAGGCAAAAGGTTATCGTCCACCGAAACGGCCTCCACCGAAAGCACCGTCCAGCCAGCACTTTCAAAGACCGCCATGGATGACTTTCCCTTAAGTTCAAAACGATTCGCCACCGAGTCCGCCTCGTCGTAGCGGCTCTTGGAAGCGGTGTCGTCCACAAGATCCTCAAGGTCGTCGCCGCAACCCCAGAGGATAGCGGCGGCAAGCATCATCAGCAGCACAGGCCATATATGAATTCTTGCAAAGTTCATTATACACCCCCCTGTGAATCTTCAACACACATCACCTGGATCATGGGCTTCACCGTCTTGGGGCATTCGATGATTCTCTTCGCCTCGGTATCGTACTGGATTTCGAAGCAGTACTGTGTATCAGCATCCTTCTCGGTGCCGGACCAGAAAATATCGTAGGTCCGCGTCAGGGACTTTTCCACGCTGCCCCACTGGCCATGCAGCTGGACCTCCAGGCGGCTGGAATTCTCCACGTCGTAGTAGAGGTAGCTGGTAAAGAAGTTCTCGGACATCCATTCGGTGCTGTCGGGAATGTGGAATCCCTGGGGGCAGAAGCCACTTGCCGTTTCATAGTCCACATAGCTCTGCTCATCGTAGTGGAGCAGGTTCACCTTCGCCGAGGCATAAGGATACTTGGCCTTGCCAATTTCTACAGAGTCCGACAAGATGACGCCCAGCAGCCAGCTGTTCCTGAATTCCTCGAAGCCTTCGCCGGTACCGGCCACGTCCTGTAGCGGCTTGGAGACGGTGCCCCTTTCCCCGTGGATAAAGAGGCGGTTCCTGTAGGCGTAGGCATCGTAGACCTTGCCGCCCATCTTCACCTGCTTCAGCACAAGGGAGCGGAACTGGTTGGAATAGCTAAAGGTGTAGACCGTATCGTTCACCGCGAGCACATAGTTGGAATCCGCGGTGAAAACGCCGTTCTCGATAACCGCCTCCGCAAAGCGCATATCGTACAGGAAACCTCCGAACAGGTTCCAGCCAAAGTAGCGCCCCCCAAAGGTAGTCCACGAATAGTCGCAGGACTTGTAGTTCTCGCCGCCCAGCCAGTGTATCGAGGAACCCGCAAGCCCATCGTCACAGGAGAAGCCCTTCTGCGCCGCAAATTCCAGCATGGACAGTTCCTGCTCATACTTCTTCAACTCGCTTGCATAGGCCTCGTGCCAAATGTCGTCCCCTGCACAGACGTAGAACTTGCCCTCGTAAGAAATCATCTTGTCCTTTTCGCAGGGGACGCCATCACGCAGCGGCGGCAGCACGGAACTGTCGCTCATTGCATTCCAGTCCGTCCTGCTGCACTTGTAAAAGACATCCCCGTACTTTCTTACAAAGAGATCATCCATAAGGCAGGCATCCAGTTGACGCTGGGGCGTCAGCAGGGAATCCTCCGGGATGGCCTTCCACGTCCCGTTGCATTTAAAGACGATGTTGTCGTAAAGGACAAGCTTTCCATTGATGGTGCAGTATTCACCGTAATACTCCGGAGCGGTCACCAAGGACCACTTGTTGTCGGTGCAGGCATAGTAATGGCTGTTGGGGAGCTTGATATACTTCTTTCCCAGGTTCCCCTTGCAGGAGTCCGCAAACAGGACCGCCTCATCCTCGGCCTCTACCCATAATCCGCCCACGCACTGGGCAGCCACACTGTCGCCAAAGACCTTTTCCAGGTTGCGATCCGGCGAACATTTCCCAAACTTTTCAGAAAACTTGAAATCAAAAACGTATGGGACAGATTCCCCATAATACGCGTACTTCCAATCACCATTATGGCACCAGCGCAATTCATCCCCGACACGAATCACCTTGTGTTCCAGGGCGTCGGTACACTTGCCGTAAATCCTTTCGAAGGCAGAAGCGCTCGGACGCTCCTGCCAGCGCCGATTATAGCAATAGTACACCTTGCCCTCGTGAATCACATCTGAAGATTGCGAGGTACAGGCGCCCAGCTCCTCTTCCCGGGGACTCATCAGGCGCCACCGCAAGAGCCCACCGACGTTGTCGCAAACCACCTTGCTGCTGTCGTAGAGGCTCCTGGAATTATTCACAACCCGCTCCTCGCCAATGACAAAGGGCTGCGGCAACCTGTACGCCATTTCGCAAAGGTCGTTAAAGGGGCGCACCAGAGAATCCGGCAGGCTGCCGGGAACGTCCCGCAAAGAGACCGAGTCGGAGGACAGGCTTTCATCATAGCTCATCAGCGCGTCCGCCGCACCCACCGCAGAAAGCACGTCGTACCAGTTCTCCTTCTTGCCCACCGCCGCAGAAAGCTTCTTGAAATCTCCGTAGAAGTTGCTGTCCACAGAAAAGAACCTGGTATAGGCGTATGGAAGAACATACTTCAGGGCGTACGCCGACTGGGCTTCCGGCACCCAGTTCAAGATATTCGCCAGCTCATCGGCGGCCTTCTTCTTGGCCTCCATCATGCCCATGGGTGCGGTCCTCGACGATATCAGTCTTTGAACGCGATCGCTGGCCATGGCGTCAAAGAGGTTCAGCTGAACCCTGTCCTCGTGCAAAAGGTCATAGTACTGGCTGAACTGCAGCTTTTGCGGTTTCGCCGAATCTCCGTAGGCGCAAGTGTAGATGAACTGAACATAAGGGGTCTTCTCGTAGCTGCGCTCCCCCACCACAAAGGGCTGGGACTTGCGCAAGGTCACCTCCACCGTATCCACTGGCGCATACTTGGAATCCAGCAGCACAAGGTCAACCTGGGCCACCCGCATCATCACATGGGAATACTCATTGAACATGTCCCCGCCGGTCAACTCGCGATTCTTCAAATCGTAGACCTGGACCTCCTCATATCCCTGAGAAGAGCTGCTGCTGGACGCCACCTCGTCGTCATCCTCCAGGCGGTAAACCGTGCGGTCCACGCCGCAGGCCGACAACATAAGCGCAGACAAAAGCGCCACCGTCGCGGTAAGCAACAAGGCAGGCATCTTCAAAGCTTTCCGCATCACAGCTCCTCCTTGACCCAGCCGCTGGAATCTTCTTTGCAGTAGTAAAGGGATCCCTCGTAGAACGCCGTATTCACCATGTCGTAGTTGCAACCGCCCAGCGTTGATTCCATGTCAGAACCCAGGCGCCACCCCTCATAGACATAGGTGTAAGAATCGGAACCTCTTCTGAACATTCGGTCGCAGACAAAGGTTCTGCCATCGTATTCGCTCAAGGAATCCCCTAGCACCAGGGTGTCCCCCTGGTTGGCCAGGCTGCATTCCCTAAAGTCATAGACGCGGTCCATGAAAGCCAGCGACGCTGCCAGCCACTTGCCGTTTTCCGTGATGCGGACACCATTCCAGACAAACCCGTCATAGTGGCTCAGGATTTCGTCGGCGGTACGAACTTCAAAGGAGTGCGGAATCGCAGGCCCCTCGGCAAGCAGCCTCTTAAGCTCCAGGAAGTCACTGTAGAAAAGTGAATCCGAATTTTCAAATCTGCAGTAGAGGTATACGAAGTCATTAGGGGATTCCTCGTCACGAATAGTCCGAATCTCCTTAATGGCGCTCTCTATGGCTGCGGACAATTTTTTCTTCTTTTCAAAGACTAGATGCTCGATGCGTTCCGCGGCCACGGCCTCCACCAGTCCCAGGGTCTTTTTCAAGGAATCAGAGATGTCCATGTAGTATTCGAAGACCAGGCGACAATCGGCGTTTACCGTCAGAACCACCTTGACGTAAGGCGACGGGAACTTCACCGTGTCCGTGACAAATACATTCTTGTCACTCCAGCCGTTCACCTTCACGGCGGCTTCAATGGTATCCAAAGGGGAATAGTCGTAGTCCAGCCGGACCACATCCAGCTGCACCGCATCCAGCTTCTTGTACATGGAGACGTCGAAAGTCAGCGAACTTGGGGAGTATTGACGTCCGTTTTCCGCATAGCTGGCCACCAACGTGCCCTCGTCCTCGGAGCAGGCCGACACAAACGTCAAGCAAAGCGCAGCAAACAGCAGCGCCCCGACCAGCCTATATTTGTCCAGAATATCAACCATAAAATGTTTCCTAACCTTAAGGTTAAAGATACAATCTTACAGCGACAAAAAAGTCGCCTAGCTTACCTCTAGGCGACAGAATGTCAACAAAGCAGAATAAAACGGCCTTGGGTCTATTTCTCCAGCGGAAGCATCAAGATACGGGACTTTCTGCTGTAGTTGTAATGTTCACGCTTGGTCTTGGGCAGCTGCTCGATGGTGCCGTCCACAAAGCCGAAGTGGTAGAACCAGTCCAGCGCCTGGGTGGTCAACAGGAACAGCTTCTTGTAGCCCTTCATGCGGCCCACCTCGATCAAGTGGCGGACGATGGCGTCGCCGATACCGGACTTGCGATAGTTGGCGCCCACAGCGATACCTGCGATTTCAGCCATGCCGTCCTCGAATTCGTGGAGAGCGCCGCAGCCGTGAATGCTGTTATCGATGTTGTACACCACGTAGTCCTTGAGCTTTTCGGAAATGCTTTCCTGGGTACGGGGCACAAGGAAGCCCTGGTCGATGTAGTCCTGCATGATGCGCAGGATATCGGGAATGTCTTCCATGTTGGCGGGCCTGATACTGGAGTACTGGTTGGCGTACACCATGGTACCGTCACCGCGGGCGGAGAACACTTCCTGAAGCAAGCTGCCCTGGAATTCACCGCTAAGCAAGTGCACACGGTTGGCGCCAGCCTTGCAGGCGTGAATGGCGTTCATCAGGTAGTCCATCTGGGCAAAGTTCAACGTGTCGGAATTCAGTTCCAGAAGTTCCTGGGCCTGGTCCACATCCATTGCAGAAATCAGACCATTGTCCGTAGGTTCCAAGTACTTGGTGTTTTTGCCCGTCACCAGGCCATCCAACTTGATACCGTCCTGGTTACCGATGAAGAACAGCTTCCCCACCTTCATGTACTTACAAAGTTCGGTGGCCAGTTCCGTGGAGCTGATGTTGTAGGCGTGACCGATCTTGTTCCAGCCAATAGGAGCAATGATAGGCACGAAATTCTCGTCCAGCAGCTGTTCCAGAATATCCTTCTGGATACGTTCGATGCGGCCGGTGCGCATGTAGTCCACACCGTTCACTACCCCCATGCTGCGGGCCAAAATCCAGTTGCCCTGAATACCACGGAGGCCGCTTGCAGTCAAGTGGCTCATGATATGCTGGGCTGCACCCAGGGACGCCTGTTCCACATGGGGCAGGGCCTCTTCGCAAGTGAGACGCACACCGTTATGGAACTTGGATTCCACACCCCAGGCCTTCAGCTGGGCGTCGATGGAATTGCGGGTGCCGGGCACAATAATGATCTTAATCCCGGACTTGTGCAAAAGCCCGATATCTCGCATGAGCACAGGAAACAGCGGATGGCTCATGAGGTCGTCTTCGATCTTCAAGACAAACAGCTGACCCTTGAAGCGTTCCATATAGCCGAACACTTCGCGAATGAAACCTGCTACTTCGAAATGCTGGGATGTAAAATCATTTGGGTTCATGCCCGCAAAAGTAGAAAGACGAGAGGTGAGAGACGAGAGGACCTCAAAAAAAATTGCGGGAAATTGCGCATCATTTTTGCATGTCTTAATACAAACTAAAAAGTGCCGCCCTTGTAGGCAGCACCTTTAGCGCAATTTTGTGTTGTTCGAGTTACTTCTTTGCAGGCTTCTGGATATCGGCCTTTGCAGGCTCTGCAGCTGGGGTCGCAGACTGTGCGGCGTTATCTGCGGGAGCTGCGACATCTTCGGCGGGGGGAACCTCGGCAAAGACCTTCAGCAGTTCCACCTCGAACACCAGCATGGCATTGGCGGGAATCAGCGGGGCGATCCCCTCTTCGCCATAGGCCAAGGCGCTGGGAATCCAGGCCTTCACCTTCATACCTTCCTTCATGACCTGGAGCAGGTCCTGCCAGCCTTCGATCACAGCGCTGACGGGAAATTCCAGGGGTTCGCCGCGCTTGACGCTGTTGTCGAACTCGGTGCCATCCAGAAGTGTTCCCACGTAGTGTACTTGCACCTTGTCGGAGGCCTTGGGAGTCAGGCCCGTTCCTTCGGTAATTACCTTGTACTGAACACCCTTGGTAGTCATCCTTATGGTGGAATCCATCACGTTCTTGGCCAGGAACTGGGCCTGTTCCTCGAGGGCCTTCTGAGCCGCGGCCTTGGCGTCGGCCTCCTTCTGCAGCTGCATCTTCAGGAGCATCTCCTGCAAGGCAAGCTCCGCGGCGGAATCACCAAGCTGAACCGTGCGGCTGGAATCCATCTCGTCCCTGATGGCATCCATGAGGACCACCAGGTTCACGGGGACGTTCACGTTGGCGATGGCCTTGCCCAGGTCCATGCCCAGGGCGTAGCTGTAACGGTTCACCGGATCGTCGAGATTCACCTTCTGCTCCGCAGGGGCGGCCTGGGTCGCTGGGGCTGCGACAGGGGCCTGGGCCTCGGAGGTTGCGGTCACGGTCGCACCTTCGGGGGCAGCAGCGGGGGCGGTTTCCACGGCGGGCTTGGAACCGCCGCAGGCAACAAGGGCGCCACAAAGGGCAAAGCCAGCGGAAAGTCTAGTCAAATTCATAGAAATCCTCAAAAATATCTTGATTCTTAACACTTCAAAGTTAGGATTTTTAAAGAAGGGAACAGCCAGCGAACACTTTTTAAAACCCTATTTTCAGGAGAAAAATACAGATTTTCACCCTATGACGACCACCCCGAGCGGCAATAAAATCGTCATTTTCTGCATAATTTCGCCAATTTTCGTAAAAGTAAGTGAATCGTGAGATTCTTCACACAAAATTAGAATTTGTAAACCGGGGCTTACAAAAGCCCTTTGAACCCCTGGCCAAAATTGCTAAATTTGGCGCCAAGAAAGAGAAATAGGAGAGAAAAAATGACCAAGTTCCTGAACCTCGTGGAAACAGCGAACGAAAACAAGGAGAGCTTCAACAGCTCCATGGAAAGCCTCAAGGGCAATCTCCAGGAATCCGTGAAGGCCTCCGGCAGCGTTTTCGTAAGCGCTCCCGCACCCAAGACCGGCTGGCTCAAGGGCTCCCTGTCCTACCCCTGGGTTGTGGTTTGCAGCATCGTCCCCTCCCTCAAGGACCTGTTCTAAGGACATTCCAAAGGCAAGCCTTAAACGGCAGAGGCGTGGACGAACGAGCGCCCCGACAAATATTGTAAAACAAATGGCAAAACCCGCTTATGGCTCCACGCCTGGCGGGTTTTTCTTTTTAAGAATTTCTTTTTTTGCGACTTTGGATATTTAAAAGCCGGGGGCAAATTTTTATCTTGTAGAAAAAACACTGGAGATAAAATATGGCACTCGTTTTGGATGGCAAGGCTCTTGCCAAGACTACCGAAGAAGAACTCAGCGCACGCGTCGCTAAGCTTAAGGAAAAGACCGGCAAGACCCCGATTCTCGCCACCATTCTCGTTGGCGACGATCCCGCTTCCGCAACCTACGTGAAGATGAAGGGCAACGCCTGCGCTCGCGTGGGCATGGAAAGCATCAAGGTGATCATGCCCCAGGACACCACCACCGAACAGCTGCTGGCAAAGATCCAGGAACTGAACAACAATCCCGACGTTCACGGCATTCTGTTGCAGCACCCGGTTCCTCGTCAGATCGACGAACGCGCCGCTTTCGAAGCTATCGACGCCCGCAAGGACGTTGACGGTGTGACTTGCCTCGGTTTCGGCCGTATGTCCATGGGCGAAAAGGCCTATGGCTGCGCTACTCCCCAGGGCATTATGCGCCTCTTGAAGGCTTACAACATCGAACTCTCCGGCAAGCATGCCGTTGTGGTCGGCCGCTCCGCAATTCTCGGCAAACCCATGGCCATGATGCTGCTGAACGCCAACTGCACCGTTACCATTTGCCACTCCAAGACTCCCAACGTTCCGGAACTGGTGAAGCAGGCCGACATCGTCGTTGGCGCTGTAGGCAAGCCGGAATTCATCAAGAAGGAATGGATCAAGCAGGGCGCTGTAGTTGTTGACGCCGGTTACCATCCGGGTGGCGTTGGCGACTG
>JAZLKH010000085.1:0-77484 GCA_045597545.1 Fibrobacter sp. | reverse complement strand
ATCAAACTCTTCATTAATTTTCTAAAGTCTTGGTCCCGTAATCACGTTCGTTTCAAATTGACTTCCTAGAATCTTCTAGGGTCCGTCACTAAGCACATCTCCGATTCCTTCAAACTGCCCGGCAGCCTCTCTGGGTTGCCGCCTGAGGTTTATTGGTCAGGCGTTCGTTTCGTTGTTTCGGCCGTCCCTCTCAGGAACGACGCCAATTATAGAATTTTCCAGAATGTTTGCAAGGGCTTTTTTTCAAAAAAAATCTCATTTTTTGCTGTTTTTCGCAAAAAACGGGTAAAAAACGGGTCATTCGCAACAAATCCCACGGGGTGTTCACAAACTATTCACAACTTTTTTAAAATCAGCCGAAAATTTTTCGCTAAATACTTAGCTTTTAACGACTTACATTGGAGACAATCTGGGAAAAAGGCTGCTGGACCCCTTCCAAATCCACCTCGGCGGATTCAATTTGCCACTTAAACCAGGTCAACTGGCGCTTTGCATAGTTCCTAGTCTTCTTTTTAACGTCCTCCACGACAGTACTGATGTCATCGGAGCATTGCGCGCGGAGCAATTCGCGATATCCCAGGCTCTGCCAGGCCGGCGCATCCAGCGGGACCGATACGGCAAGCTGACGGACTTCGTCGACCCAGCCATCAAGAATCATCTGGTCAACACGAACGTCGATTCTTTTGTACAAATTATCGCGACTGCGCTGCAACCAGAAAACAGGGAGCTTGCCGATGCCTCCCTCGCGATTTTTCTGGAAGTCGGAAAGCTTGCGGCCTGTGCCCTGAAAGACCTCCAGTATGCGGATCATACGCTGCACATTGCTGGGATCCACTTTTGCCATAGCCTCGGCGTCGGCCTTGCAGGCCAAGTCATAGAGGAATGCGGAGCCCTTCTCCTGGCAAAGTCCCTCAAGATCGCGGCGGACCTGCTCCGAAATTTCGGGGATCTTAGGCAGCCCCAGCATAAGCGATTGCAAATACAGGCCTGTGCCGCCTACCAAAATATAGTTCTTGCCGGGCGCAGCATTCACAAGAGAATTAACTTGTCTGCAAAACTCGCCTGCGGAAAACGTTTCCGTTGGCGAAAGGAAATCAACCAGGTGATGTTTTACCTGCAGAAGATTTTCCCTGCTGGGTTGCGCCGTGCCAATGGAGAAGCCCTTGTAGATTTGACGGGAATCCACGCCGATGATGTCTGCCCCGTAGTGGGCAGCCAGTTCCATGGACAAATTGGATTTACCAATTCCAGTCGCTCCAACCAAGGCAAATAAGATAGGCATGACCTCAATGTAGCTATATTTATTTTTAAGATGAAGAAAACAAAACACATTGTCGCCTTAATTGTAGTTCTTGCGATAATCATTGGCGTAGTAGCTATCCTATTCCCCCTCTTGGAGCAGAAGGGAATTTTAGGCGAGGAAAAAAACGAATCTGTCGCCGTTGTGGAAGAAACCGTTGAAGACACCACCGAGACGGACACGCTTTCTTTCAAGGACAAGTTGCAACAGGAACTGGAAACGATCCAGACGACCTACTCCAAGAGAAAGAAAATCGACATCTGGACTCTTGGACGAGGGCAGTCCATTATCAACTACCTGCTGCAAACACAGCGTTTTACCAAGAAGAATGGCGGACGGATTCTGTACATGGAAGAACTCCACAACGGAAGTGCCCTCCAGTCGGCCAAAGTAATCTTGCTGCAGCCAGACCAAGACACTCTTCAACTGGAATTGCAGGTTTCCGAGAGCATATTCCGATCCGAAGCCTCTATTTTGGCCGTTGCATTCCAGGTCACCAAACTGACTCCGGAGCTGATTGCCGACTTGAACAGGCTGGACTATCCGTTTACCCTGCTTATACCGCCCTTCGGCATGCAGGACGGGTTCTTCCCCGATTTGGATAAAATAAGCGACAAGGAACTGGTACTGTGGTTGACCATGGAGTCCACCCAGCTGAACAAGGTCCACAACAAGCTCCGCCCATTGAGAATTCATCATACGGAGGAGCAAATAGAAACCGTTGTCGACGATTCCAAGAAACTGATTCCCAGCGCCAAGGGAATTGTCTCTCGCTTCGGAGAACAGGCTGTGGAACACGAGCAGCTGTTGCAAGCAATTTTGAAGCCCGCTAAGAAGAACGGGCTGTGGTTCCTTGACGCAACCATGAACAAGCGATCCAAAACAGCGGATGCCTGCAAGGCCCTCAAGATGACCTGCCAGTCTGCGGCTACCTACAACCCAGAAAACAGCGCCCTGAACGATTACATAAACCAGAAGCTCCGCGAAGCCAAGAAGAAGGGGCTTGCCACCATGATTATCCCACTGGACGTTGGCAACCTCGACAAGGTAAAAGACCTGTCCGAAAGAACGAAGAGCCAGGGTACCAGCCTAGTATATTTATCTAAATTTATGACGTATTGATAAGGAGTCCGTATGACAGTAAAACTCGGCTTTAATGTAGACCATATTGCAACCATCCGCGAAGCCCGCAAGATTTGCGAACCGGATCCTGTTGCCGCAGCCGTTATCGCAGAACTGGCCGGCTGCAACGGAATTACTGTCCACCTGCGCGAGGACAAGCGCCACATTCAGGACCGCGACGTCTCGGTACTGCGCAGGACCGTAACAACGAAGATGAATCTGGAAATGGCGCCCTCCCAGGAAATGATGCAAATCGCCATCAACAGCCAGCCGGATACCGTCACCTTGGTCCCCGAAATCCATACGGAACTGACCACAGAAGACGGACTGAACGTGGCAGCCAAGGCCGCGGAGCTGGCAAAGCCTATCATGACCCTCAAGAGCAACGACATTTCCGTTGGCGTGTTCATCGACCCTGAAACAGAGCAGGTGAAGGCCGCAAAGAAAATCGGCGCCGACTTCGTGGAGTTCAATACGAACAAGTACGCCACATCCTGCACCCTCGGTAGCAACGAGGAAATAGAACGTGAAATTTCTGCATTGCAGGACATGGCGGTTCTCGCCCGCAAGTACGGTCTTCGAGTAAAGGCTGGCCGCGGCCTGAACTACCGCAATGTAGGCCCCATCGCCGCCATCGAGGGTATCGAGGAACTGGTCATCGGCCACAGCATCGTGGGACGGGCCGTAATGGTCGGCATGGATCGCGCCATCAAGGATATGCTGGAAACCATTCGCAACGCCGACTAACAGGCCTGCGAAAAATCAATAAAGGATCAATAATCCTTATACTCCACGTTCTGGAGAACAAGACCCTGAGGGGGAGCCCATGTGCGCTCTCCCTTAAATTTTTTGTCAAAAATCTGGTTTACCGTTCCCAGGGGGTGCCTGCCTCGACCCACGTCGAAGAGGGTACCCACCATGGCGCGGACCTGGCGATGCAGGAATCGGTTCCCCTTGATGTGAAACATGCAGCTCCAGTCGTTCAAGCGCTCCAGGCGGAATTCCGTCAGAATGCAGTCGGTGGGCTTGCCGTCGTTACGGGGAATGCAGAAGTCGATGAAGTCGTGGTGCCCGATGAAGGACTTGGCCTCTTGCTCCATGGCATCCAGGTCCAGGTGCAGGGAGCCGCACTCCCAGCCGAAATCCCGCTGCAGGGCAACCGGGCGGGTGAACACCGTATACTGATAGTAGCGGCAAAGGGCATCGTAGCGGGAGTGAAAATCGGGGGCGCAAGGTTCCAAGTCGCGAATGCGGATCAGGCGCTTGGTGAGGCCGTTGATGGAGTTCACCGTCCTTGCGACATCCAGTTCGCCATCGTAGTCAAAGTGAACGCACTGGCCGCGGGCATGGACTCCCGTATCGGTGCGACCGGAACCGGTTACGCGAATCGGGGCGCGAAGGGCGATGGAAAAAGCCTCCTCAAGGGCAGACTGGACCGTGACGAACTTGGTCTTGCCGCCCTCGTTCTGGGCCTGCCAGCCGTAAAAGGCGCTGCCCAGGTATTCGCAGCGGAAACGGTAGCGCATTAAAGGTTAGCCCTGGGATTCGCGAATGACAGATTCCACCTTTTCCTGGGGAATCTTGAGGCTAGAGGCGATGGCCGAGGCGGGAAAACCGCGACGGGACATTTGCAGGATTTTCTGCTTTTCAGAAGACTCCCGGTCAAAGCGGGTCACTTCCAGGGGACTGCTGCCCATCAGGTTCGGGTCACCGGTCATGTTGCGGCTCTGGGCACGAAGCTTCATGGTGCGTTCACGGGAAAGGCCCCTGGGGGCTCGCAGCACATCGGAAAGATTCTGCATGGCAGAGGTAATACGTTCCTTGGCCGTTGGGCGAAGGGTGGGCTTGCTGCCGGGAGCCCCTGTGAGAATGCGATTTTCGGGGATACCGTTCTCGTCCTCGAAGGCTATCTTCTGTTCTTCGTCTGCAGCAGGCGGTTCCGCAGGCTTTTCGGTGGCCTGTTGAGCCTGGGTCTCACGCTTCTTGGCGGCGTAGGCTTCGGCATCGGCAATGATAGAGCGCTTTTGGGGGCGAGGACGGGCAACCAAGGTGGTCGCGTCATCAAAGTCCGCCTTGGGTTCCTTGAAACGTTCTGTCTTGACGGCATTCATTCGCTGGGTGATGATATCCCTACGACGCTTCAAAACAAGGACAAGCACCACGACGCACAAGACAATGGCAACGGCACCGCCGACAATCCACATAATCACCTCGGAAGACATGGCGGCCTCGCCACCTTCGTTAGAAGCGACAGATTCAGTTTCAACGACCGGGCCGGAGCGCATGGCGGAAAGAGCTTCCCAGGAGGCGTCAAGATCCGCACGAATAGCAACCTGAGCATCGGGATTTCCCTGGGCATTCCAAAGGGCAACTTCCAGGGAATCAATCTTTGCACGAGCAGCGAGATAGGCGTCGGCATCGAAGGAAGACCTTACAACGGAAAAGTCCATGGTCAGGTAGGCGACCAGGGCACCAATCAATACGAGTAACACAGCAGGCGCTACAAATTTCTTCATGTGGGGCAATTTAGCAAAAAACGCTCTTTGAAATCGGCGAAAAAGGACAAAACGGGGAAAAATAGGGATCGTTGAACAAATTGAGAAGTTCTCAACACTTGTTTTGGGATTTAAGGGAAATCGCTAGCCTTCCCCCGTAAAAATTCATAACTTTGAGTTCAAGAACTCTTTGTTCTCCTCCTAACCCCCAAAGAAAACACCCTGACGTTAAGCCAGGGTGTTTTTTTGATCTTGATGAAAGCTAGGTATTGGACAGGGCGTCGGCTAGAATTACGCGATTGGACCCAGCCTGGATGGCATACTGCATAGAGGCCTGAGCCGTGTACAGAAGAGTTGGACCATCACCGGCATGAACAGGCATCACGGATACGCCCATACTGAGGGTTGTCGCAAGGATTCCATCGCCGTATGCAATCTGCAGCTGAGAAATCTCGTTGCGGATCTTTTCGGCGCGCTGGCGGGTAATCTGCAAATCGGCGCCAGGCAGAATCACGCAGAACACTTCGCCGTCGTAGCGGCAGGGGATATCTTCGTTGCGGATGTACCCCGGAATACGCTGTCCCAGTTCCCATAGGAGCTGTTCCACGGCGTGGCGACCGCCTTTTTCCTGAATTTCGCCGACGGCATCCGGGTAAATCATGATGAGGCCAATGGGAGTCTTGTGGCGGGTGGCCGCGGAGACTTCGCGAGCCAGGGATTCTTCCATGTAGCGGCGATTGAAAAGCCCCGTCAGGGTATCGCGAATGCTGTGCTCCTTGTAGCGGACATTCAAGTTCTGATTTGCAATGTAAAGGCCAAAGGTGGAGGTCAAGATGCTGACCTTGGCATGCCAATCATCGACAGATTCATTATCGGGTAACACGTCCGTCTGAATGGTGAAAATGCCGAAGTGCTCTTCGAACCCCTCGATGGGAGCGCAGAAGGAAAGCCCCTGGGGATGATGATGGAGATGTGTACAACCACCATTGAGATTGGGTTTCGTAAAGTCGGTGACAACGATATCCCCCGCATCAAAGCTGGCGCATTCGCTAGGTCGAATCACATCGTCGCTAATTTCCTTGTCGCCAAAGGAGATCATCTTGTGAAGGTCAGTCTGAGCACCGGCGTACATGTACAGGACACCAGATGCATTGGGAAACAGCAACGGCAGTAATTCTTCGAAAGCCTTGATAACTTCGTCAAAGGGCCTATCCTTCAAGACACCCCGTGCGAAAGTTTTCCAGGCGGCAAGGGGGAATCCCACCTTGATGGCCTCTTCTGTAATCTGCTCCAGGGCTTCCTTGGCGGAGACTGCTCCCTTTGGAAGATCGGTCGGCTCGGGCTGTTCCGGCTTATCTTCGGCAGCCGAGTGAATCACCTGGGGGACAAGGCCCGTACCAGAATCCAGCTGGGATTCCTTAAGGTTGGCCAGGTTCTCGGTGTATTCGGCCTCGGCATTCTCGATTTTCTTTTTGCACACATTAAAAAGGAGGAACCCAAGAACGGCTCCCCAGGCGCCAATAAAGACAAACTTGCCACCTAGGGCGATGGTGGTTTCGGGTACGAAATAGGAGACGAGAACTCCCGCGATAAAAGCGACTAGCCAAAGGATAAAAGAAAACATGGTCATGTCCTAAATTTACTTTTTTTTTAACTTTGGGTTATGACAATTCTCGAAAAAATCGCCTTAGCACTCCCCGCTGTAGAAAGCCCAGCCCGATACATGGGTGGCGAAGCCAACAGCGTAGTCAAAGATCACAGCCAGATGCTAGCCCGCATGGCCTTCGTCTTCCCGGACAAGTACGAAATTGGCATGAGCAACAACGGCATCCGAATCCTATACCATATCATCAACAAGGAACCGGATCTGCTGTGCGAAGTGAGCTTTGCTCCCTGGAACGACATGGCTAAGGGGATGGAGAAGTACGACATCCCCCTGTATAGCTACGCCAGCTACACCCCGGTAAAGGATTTTGAAGTCCTTGCCATGTCCCTGCAGACAGAGTTGAACTTTACCAACGTGCCCTATGTTCTAGAATTGTCCAGGGTACCTGTGTGGAGCAAGGATCGTCGAGAAGAAGACCCCATTGTGATTGCCGGCGGCCCCGCCATGGCAAATCCCGAACCGGTGGCAGACTTCTTTGATGCATTCCAAATCGGTGATGGCGAGGAGCTGATGGTGAAGTTTCTGCGCTGTGTTGGCGAAGGCAGAAAGGCAGGCCTTAGCCGTAAGCAGATTCTCGAGAATCTCTCCAAGTTGGACGGCGTCTATGTTCCAAGCTTGATGTCTGTGGTCACCAACGAATTTGGAGACATCGTTCCTGCAGAACCAGCCAAGGGGCCCTACGAAAAGACTAACGGGGTGCGCCGTCAGTTCATTCCTGTCATGGACCGAAAATACTACCCCACCAAGAACCTCATTGGCAACATGCAGCTGGTCCATAACCGTTTCAGCGTAGAAGTGATGCGCGGTTGCGCCCAAGGTTGCCGTTTCTGTCAGGCCGGCGTCTGGTATCGCCCCTGCCGCGAATTGGATCCCGTTGATGTCCTTGAAATTGCAAAGGAAGGCATCCAGGCTACCGGCGAACGCGAACTGGGCCTGCTCTCCCTTTCTACCGCGGACTACAAGCCGGTGGAAGGCCTTACGGACTCCATCATCGACGACCCGTTCTTCGACACCGTCGATGTAAGCCTCCCCTCCATCCGTGTGAACGCATTCGGCGAAACCTTGGCACAGAAGATTTCTGCATTGAAGGGCGGTCGCAGCGCCACCTTCGCCCCCGAAACAGGTTCTGAACGAATCCGCAAGATGATCAACAAGACCATCAGCGACCAGGACATGTACAACGCCGCAGAACATGCCTTTAGCAGCGGCTTCAACAAGATCAAGCTGTACACCATGATCGGCTTTCCTACCGAGAACCTCGAGGACATGGAAGCCTTCTGTCAGCTCATCGAGAACCTGGTGAAGATTGGCCGCAAGTACCTGCGCGGTTGCCAGATTGCCGTTTCCATGGGCATTCTGATTCCCAAGTCTTTTACCGGCCTTCAGTGGGCACCCTTCATGGACAAGGAGACAGCCCTGAAGCACATCCGTTTCGTTCGCGAAAGGTTCTTTAAGCACCCCAACGTCAAGGTGAACTGGGCCGGCTGGGAAATGAGCCACCTGGAAGCAATCTACAGCCGTGGCGACCGACGCCTGGCACCTGTAATTTACGCCGCTTACAAGATGGGCCTGACCTTCGAAAGCGACGCCTACCGATTCAATTACGACACATGGCTTCAGGTGTGGGAAGAATGCGGTTACGACACCAGCTGGGTGTACCGCACCCGTGAAAAGGACGAGGTGTTCCCCTGGGATTTCATCCACGCGGGCACCACCAAGCAGTACCTGCGCCGCGAATGGGAAAAGGCCTTCGACCCCAATTCCGCGCCGGTACCCAACTGCAAGTGGGGCGACTGCCAGAAGTGCGGCATCCCGGGATTCGGCGCAGAAATTCACCTGGCCGACAATCCCGTACGTCACGCAGCCCCCAGCCGCACTCCCGAGGAAATCAAGAAACTGGTGGCTGACCGCCGCCCTAAGCAGAAGGACTGTTTCAGCTACAAGATCACCTTCAAGAAGACCGGTATCAGCCGCTTTTTGCCCCACCACAACATGTTGAGTTTCTTCGAGCGCACCTTCCTTTGCGCAGGCATTCCCATCAAGTTCAGCGAGGGATTCAGTCCCAAGCCCCGCATCGTGAACATGGGCGCCCTGCCCCTTGGCCTGGAGACCTACTGCGAAGTCATCAGCGTGGACCTGCTACAGCCACTGGATATCTCCAAGGAAGGCTTGCCCGCCACCATGGCCCAGCTCAGCAAACCCTTCCCCCGCGGAATGGAAATTGTAAACATCGAGCCACTCCAGGGCAAGCTTTCCAAGAACATGCCCACGGCTATGATTTACAGCTATACTCCCGAGGCGGTACCTGCAGACCTAGAAGAAAAGTTCAAGGCCAAGGCGTTACCAGTCATGCAGAACCACCGCGGCCAGGAAATCAACCTCAACGAGCATGTGCAGGACCTGCAGATTCAAGGAGGTTCCATCATCATCAAGGTGAAGTGCAACAATCAGGGTTGCACCGCCAGCCCCTTCAACATCTACGCGGGGCTTATGGGCGTTCACAACGATCCGAAGAAGCTGGACGACGAGTGCAGGCGTTACCTGATTCGTAAAATCGCCATGGAATTCTAAAAAACTGTCAAATTTGGCGGAATTCATCACAATAAGCCGCTAAAATGTTTCCTTAGGGAATATTTTGGCATTTTTTAGATTATATTCTTGAAAACTTGTTTTTTTAAGGAGTTACTATGAAGAAAATGTTCCTTGCCCTGGTGACCTCGCTCGCACTCTGCAGCTATGGCTACGCCCAGGATGACGAAGAAGAATACGAAGAAGACGAAGCCCCGGCCAAGGTGGAAAAGAAGTCCAAGGTCGTTGAAGAAGAAGAGGAAGAAGAGGAGGAGGAAGAAGCTCCTGCTCCGAAGAAAGCCAAGAAGGTAAAGAAGTCCGGCCCGGCAGTCAACGCTGGCGAAGGCACTCTGGGATTCCAGCTGGACCTGATTGACGCCTTAGACAACGACGGCTCCCAGAAGTTCTACTTGACCTACAAGCTGGCTCCGGATATGGAACTGAGCTTGATCTTTGGTTTGTTCATGGGTGGTGAAACCACCGCTGAGGCAAACGGCGTAGAAGTGGACCTGGGCGATGACTACACTCAAATCCAGATCGGTGTGGGCTTTGACTACTTTGTGACCCAGAAGCTCCTGCCGATTTCTGTTGGCGGCGAATTCCTCTACAGCCACTGGGGCGAAGACAATAGCCAGCTGGACTTCAACATTCTCGGCGGTTTCCGTGCCAACTTGGCGTCGAACCTCTACCTGAACGCTAAGGTGGGACTGTCCATCAACTACAAGATGTGGTCCGCAGATGGTCTCGACTTCTCCCGCGTCGATTTCGGTTTCAAGACCGGTGCATTCGTAAGCTGGTTCTTCCTGTAATCGGAACTGACGATAACGAACTTAAGCCGCTCCAAAAGGGGCGGCTTTTTTGCATCTCTCTACTTTACAGGAAAGGCCCCGCTTCTACGAGGCCGACGTTCCTTAAAAAAGGCACTACAGAAAAAGCACCTTTTTGACTTTCACCTTTTTGCCTGAGTGCTACTCTGCAGGCAAAATAATTTCGATGTGCCTGGTGCTTACGTTAAGGAAGTGGGTACGGAACAAATCTCGCTCGTTCTTGTCACTTACCGTAACCTGGGTCACGGCGATAAAGTCCTTGTTTTCGCGGATGTAGTCGGTAAGGCGTTCATCGCGGAGGGTATCGATTTCACCCGTAATAACAAAACTGTCTGTCCAAATTTTTACTAGCATGTCCTAAATATAAAGTTTTTTATTACCTGTAATAACTTTAACTTCATTTTTTTGTTGTTTAATTTGAATTTAAGTGTATTTTAGGATGGTAAATCTTTGGCAAAAGGAGTTATATCATGGCAAAGAAAAAGCAGCTCCACCCCATTATTGGAAACATGATGTACCACAACCCCGAATTCATGGAAAGCGAAATTGGTCGCCCCATCCGAATGCTCTCTGAATTTTTGGGTCCGAAACAGATTTTTGAACAGGAAGAGGTCGAAAACACCATTGTCTTTTTTGGTTCCGCAAGAACGCTCCCCCTTAAGGAAATCCAAAAGCGCCGCAAGGGCTGCAAGAACAAGAAGGAACTGGCTCGCCTGAAATCCCTGGAACTGGTAGCTGAATACTATGACGCCGCCCGCGAACTGGGGGCCAAGCTTGGCAAGTGGGCCAACAAGCGCAAGGAAGGCTACGCCATCATGACAGGCGGCGGTCCGGGCATCATGGAAGCTGGCAACCGTGGTGCAAGCGATATCGGCACTCCCTCCATCGGCCTCAACATCAAGCTGCCCTTCGAACAGCACCCCAACCCCTATATCGACGACGAGCTGAACCTGCAGTTCAGGTATTTCTTTGTACGCAAGTACTGGTTCCTCAAGATGGCGAAGGCCCTGGTGGTGTTCCCCGGCGGCTTTGGCACCCTGGACGAAATGTTTGAAATGCTGACCCTGATTCAGACCAACAAGTACGCCCAGAACATGCCCGTCGTGGTTTACGGATCCGATTTTTGGAAGAAGGTGGTGAACTGGGAATACCTGGCGGAAACCGGCATGATCAACAAGGAGGACCTGGATCTGTTCCACTTTAGCGATTCCGTGGACGATGCTTACAAGTATATTACGGAAGCCATCGAAAAGAACGAAGGCAAGCAATAAAGGAGCTTATCACGAATTCACCAGACGGCGGTTGCGATACGCAGCTGCCGTTTATCTATTTTTGGGGCATGATCCGAAATATCCTGGCCGAAACATTAGACCGAGTTTCTCGCAACCTGGCGCTACGCCCCAACTACACCATGGAAGAATACCAGCGGTGGTTCGACCAGAATCCGGAGTTCCTGCACAATGGCACCGCCAAGCGCATCGAACTCATCGAGCCCCTGACCCTGGAGGGCACCAACAACCTGTACCGAGCCAAGCATTGGCTGGAGCAGCCCGGTGAATCCACCCGTTACGCGGAACAGGAAATCGTCATCAAGATTTGCAAGTACTGGGCCACGCCCGGCAAGAACCGCATTCACCGCCTGAACATGCTGCTGAGCGCCTTCCAGGATGAAATTCGAATCAACAACCTGATTCATGCTACCAACATCGAAGGCGTGGTACAGAGCATGGGCGGCGGCATCGCCGGAAGGCACCCTTACTTGAAGATGGAATTCATCAAGGGTTGCTCCATGGACAAGGCCTTCAAAACGAACCTGAGCGACGACGAGGTTCTGCACAGGGTGGCCCAGCTGGCGTACCTGGCCAACACCATCAGCCAGCTGCATTACTACCAGGTGGTCCACAAAGACCTGAAGCCAAAGAACTTGCTGCTGTGCCAGAATCCCCAGCACAAGAACAACCACAAGATTCTCGTGTGCGATTTCGGCTACGCCCAGGCAAAGCTGCGTGAAACCGTTACGGAATACGGCGGCCAGCTGACCCCCTGCTACAGCGCGCCGGAACAGGCCATCATGGGAGAAAACCTGTCGCAGTCCGTAGACTACTTCAGTTTCGGCATAATCATCCACGAATACCTTACCGGAGAAAAGCTCTTCCCTAGGACCATGAACATCTTTGCAGAAGACGGCTACCGCATTACGGACCGCTACCTGGAGCATCTGAAGAATGGAAGAGAAAACCGCTTTGACGACCCCCGGTTCCCGGAGCTGAGCAAGTGGATTGACCAGCTGACCATCTTCGACAGTTACGAACGCATGCAAAAATGTCCCAATCTGTTCGACATGGCGCACAGGCTTCGCGAAGAGGTGAACGCCCAAGGGTATCGCGACGTAAACACCGATTTTTTGTGGAATCAACTAGGCGAGTACGGTAAGCGCTAAAAGTGATTATATTCAGAACATGGGAATGTCACTGAATAAAAAAAGGAATCTTCTTAAAGTCACCCTAATTTACCTGGCGAAAGGGTTTCGTCAGCTGAAGCCGTTTCACCTTGTGGTATTGGCGGTTATTCTTGGGCTGGGCATTTTCAATGCCGTAACCGGTTTGAGCCCTCAGATCAAGCAGTTCAACCGCGAGCGCAACATCTCGAAAACCTTTGACCTTTGGTGGAAGGATGCCGGAGCGGAACAGTTCCGCTCCGTGGGCTTGGAGCCTACGGAAAAAATCAAGGCCGAGGAGTTCGCCAGCTATCGGGAAAAGTACCTATCCCAGAACCAGTCCCTCATCATCGAGGAACAAGTCGAGAGCATGCGAAGTGAATTCCGCGAATGGTGGGAAGTATTGGGGGGCAAGGAATCCTATATGCGGGAGCATGGCCGGTTTCCTACCGAGGAGGACTTTCGACGTGAACTGGACGCCAAGATTTACAAGCTCACCGACCAGTTTTACCGCTACAACATGGCCTACATTCCCAAGTACGGCAAATACGAGCGCCTGGCCACAAGCTGGATGCTGCTTCCCAGCGCGGCTAGCTTCTTGATTTTTGCAGGATTCTTCTTCTTTGCCATGGTCCAGCTGAAGGACCGCTGGAACCTTTACATCATCGTGGGTTTCACGGCGCTGTTCGCCACATGTGGAGGCATACCGGTAGACATCCTTTGCGGGACAAGTTTCTTTGACCACTACGCCGGGGAACGCTACATGGGCATGAGCCTGGCCTTGTGCTTTTTGATGGGGGCTACGTCCTTTGCACCCCAAAAGGAACTCGTATCGCAAAAAGTCACGGGCATCGCCGTCGCCGGATTGTTGCTGGACATGATCGTGAACTGGTTCGTCAATCCGGGAATCTTCGGGGCAGTAACATTACTTTCTCCGATTTGTTTTGGCCTTGGCGCTCTTGCGGGGCTCAAGATCGAAACGCGAAGGAAATCGCTGGAGGAAATCAAGGAAGAAACCTTGGCCCAGCGTCTGCGAGAAAATGCAAACCGCAACCCCTTGGCCGAACACAAGGCCAAAACCCGCAGCATGATCGACCAGGGATTCAACCTGCTCAAGGAAGGCCTGGACGAGAGCGCCCAACGTCTGCTTTCACTGGGGCTCACATCCCTTCTGCAGGAACACCCCGTAGACACCGCCGCGGTAAAGAACCTTGTGACAAGAATGACCAGTCCTGCCATCTACATCAACATTTCCAGCAACCAGTGGCTGGAATGGGGCGAAATCGCAAAGACCAAGAATTCCCCTGAAGCAGCCATTCTTCTTTTGAAAAAGGGACTGTCGCTAGAGAAGGACGCAAACTTTGCAAGGCGCGCTCTTTACACCCTCGGCGAAATCTGCGTAAACAGTAACATCGAAAAGGAAGACGGCCTAAAACGCTTAAGAAAAGTCATCGAGATGAATGGCAACGACATGCTGGCGAAGCAGGCCAATCGTATGCTGGAAATCCACGCCCCAAAAACTACTGATGGCGGGCAAGCTTAACCCTGGACAACGCAAAGTCCAAGGCAAAAAACACGACAGCAATTATCAAATAATAACTGCCACGTTCCCAAATCCATTGGACGTTGGAAACATCCAAGTGGAACCCCGCCGACGCAAATTTCGTATCGTAATACCGATAGTAAACGGGCCAAAACTTACAGCATCCCATTATGAATTGAGAAAGCACGGCAAATCCAGCTCCCATAAGGGCGTCCTTTTGACGAAATACATTTCGCAAAGCGAGGATAATCAACATTGCCGAAAAGCCAAGAACTATCCATCGCAGAGGAAAGCCGTACTTTATAGGGCGCAAGGACACGCTGACGATATTCATGCTAAGAACGCAATAGCCCAGGTTCACAAGCCAAGCAAAGAACATGTACAAAGTCACCGCGGTAATCGGCAACTGCATCACCCAACGGGGAGTCTGTGCCGTTTTCGAAGTTTTGCCTTGGCCTTCCCTTTTCGGACACTCCCTTTTCTGGCATTCACTTTCCAGGTTGCCATTTTCCGAGGCAATTTTTTCGGAAGCAGAAAGTTCAAAGCTGCCCTTTTCTAAATCATTTTTCCGCGTATCGGATTTTTGCATCGTCTTGTCCTCCAAGTTTCTTCACGAAGTGAAACGGTTCCTTTAGCGTTATCGGCGATGTCAAGCGTTCTGTCAAAAAAAAATCAAAACTCTTTCAAAAAAGGCGCATTCCCCTTTTAGGAATACGCCTTGATATTTTGAGAGAGAGAATTTGGTACTTTAGAAGCGGCGCTCGACGCGACGGGAAATCATCTTGCCACTCTTGTCATATTCGACGACGATGGCACGGGAGGCGGGAAGCACTGCAGGGCGATTTACGCCGGTGTAAAGGGGGCGTCCTTGCATATCGAAGATGCGAACTGTGGAAACTGCCTCGGTGGAATAATTCAAGCCGCGGCTAGCAACGACCTGAGAGTCTTCGGAGTTGCTAGATTCTTCGCCGTCGCTTGGAATGACGCTGGAGGAGGATTCCGCGGCGGGCTCGCTGGAAGAACTTGCAGGAGCTTTAGGATCCGTTACTGTAATCTTGCCTGACTTGGTGAAGGTGGAATCGTTGCTGGTAGCACTCACCTTAAAAGCGAAGGAGCCTGCTTCCGTAGGAGTTCCGCTGATGGAAATCTTCTTGGTGGCGTTATCAATGGTTGTGGTAACACCCTTGGGGAAGCCTTCAGCCTTTACGGTTTCGGCACCGGTCCATGTGTAGCAGAAATCTGTAATGGGTGCACCCAGCTCGATGGACTGGCTGGAGGAACCTGCACCGCACTTGGTAATTTCAGGATAAGTCTCGCCTACCACTTCGAAGGTCACGAATTCAGACATGTGGGTAAGGCCGTTATTGTCGGTGACCACGGCGACTGCGGAATAGACGCCAGCGGAAAGGCCAGAGGCTGCTACCTGGAACGGTGCGGCGGGTGCAGAGCCCACCTTGTCATTACCGATGTAGAAGTCCACACTCTTGACGGAGCCGTCGCCAGCGCTCTTTGCAGCAGTGAGCAATACAACGGCGCCGACATCATATTTTGCGCCTGCAGCGGGAGCGCTCAGCTTGACTTCTGCAGCCGTCTTGCTGATACCGAAAGCCTGGTTGTAAGAGGGCATGGAACCGTAGCGGCCGCCTACACCCGTGAGCTTCGGAAGGTCTGTGGGCAGGTTTGCAACAGTACGCTTTTCCCAGGAGTAAGAGGGATTGAAGGTTGCTGCCTGAGGTACGCCCTGCGTTACAGTACCGTTGTAGCGATGCTGCTGCTTGGTATTGTCAAAGGTAACGCCGCTGAAATAGACGTAGCCGTTGTCGCCCCATTCTGCCAGGTAGCCATTGCCATTCTTGATGTAGCTGTTTTCGTAGCGAACATAAGCCTTGGCGGTGGAGCTGTGACCGTTGGCACCAGCAATAAAGAAGCGGTTGCCATCCACTAGCTGGTTGTAAATGTGAACCTGGGAGCCGTGAGTTTCGCCCGTAACCTTAGGCACTCGGCCATAGGAATTGTGCCAGTAGTTGTTGGCATAAGTCAGGTGGGCATCTTCTACAAGGGCCATGTAAGGGTCGGTGCCCCAGCAGTTGTATTCGTTGGCCCCATCCAATTCAGTGTAGCTGATGGTGGCGTTGTCCACGAATTCCATATCCATGCCATCAGAAATCCACTTGTAGCTGATATGGTCTGCCCAGAAGTTCTTGATGTGATGAGATGCGTCGCCGCTAGTTTCCAGGCCGTCGCCCGCTTCGATCAGGTGCGGGTTCACGTCATAGATGGCCAGGTTTCGATAGATGTTATTGTGACCGCCTTCATTCCAGCGGTTATTGAGGGAAGCTCCGCGAAGGTTTGCGCCACGACCCATACCGATCAAGCTCTTGTTGCCCTTGATGGTAATCCAGTTGCTCCAGGACTGAAGATTGTCGCTTTCCTTCACGATTTCGAGGCCGGACTCGCCCAGAGAGGAGCAGGAATTTGCCTGGAAGGCGATGCGATAGAAAGTATTGGTCTTGCCGGTGACCGCATTCTTTTCGCCACAGATGGTGCGACACCAGGTACGGCCCTGGCGATTTGCTTCGGTCACTGCATTGCGGAACTGACGGAAGTCGTATGTACCTTCGGGAACCACGATAGTCACAGCCTCAGAGCTTTGCAGGTGCTTGCGAATAGTTGCGGAATCACTTGCAAAGACGATCTTGCCGGATTCGCCGCCGGTGGTGACTGCGCCAAAACCTTCGGCCTTGATGTTCAAATTGAAAAGGAGCACTGCGTTCTTGTCGGTTTCGCTGCCGGTCCAAATCCACTTGGCCTGAGTGTTCGCCGCAAAGCCGTTGAGGGCTGCGCCGCTGGGCATTTTGGTGTTTGCGTAGCTCAGCGTTGTGGCGTTGCCCCACTGGCTCAAATCGCGGCCCTTATTTTTCCAGGAGGTATTGCCGACGCTGGGCTTAGCCTTCCAATCGCCGCCGCTGTAATAGGAACGATCCAATTCGTCGATTTGCACCATGACGCCAGGGGCGCCAGCGCCGTTCACGCCCACGACAGAAACGGCGTTTTCGCCCGGCAAGAATGTATAAGGAACAAAGCGGACACGACCGGCCTGGTTATCTTCGGCCAGGAGCTCCCCATTTACATAAAGACGGTAGCCACCATCGGCAACAATCCAGATGCCAGGGCCCTTGCCTGCATTGTAGGTAGCTGCAATAAGCTGGGAACCTACCTTGTCGCCACCGCCTAGGTTTGCGTCACTAGGCAGCGCCACCACTTCAGTGAGCGCCACCGCAGCATTTGCAAGGCCAAATCCACCCACCAAGGCGGTTCCAGCAAGAATTTTACCCAAAACACTCTTTTTCATAAATATCCCATTTTCCAGACAACGGCACAACATTATGCCTTTTTCTTCTGACTTAGGCAAAATCTACCTTAAAAGCAACAACTTTGCCATATTTTTTATAAAGCACACCCATTTACCGTTGTTTGTAGACAACGCTATTACACTCCTCCCCTAACCGCTTTACCGTAGCTTTACCTAAATTTTAGGACATGAGCGAGAAAACAGCAAACAAGAAAGTCTTTGAGTACCTGGACTACAGGGAATTTTTAAGAGACTACTACAACCAGAAGAAAGCCGCCAACTCGGCCTTCTCCCTGCGTGTTTTCTCCGACAAGATCGGCTTCAAGGCCAAGGACTTCATTAGCCGCGTTATGAATGGCGAAAAGAACCTTTCCACCCAGAGCATCCCCAAGGTAGCCTCCGGACTTCGCCTAGGCAAGCACGAAACGGAATTTTTCGTGGCCCTGGTGGAATTCAACCAGGCGGAAACTACGGAAGACCGCGATGCAGCCTTCGGAAAAATGCAGGCGGTCCTTAAGGTCGTACGTTTTGCAGAAAAGCAACACTTGCTGGGGCACGCCCAATACATGATTTACTCCCACCCCCGTCACCTTTTCATCCGCAGCCTTATCGGCATGTTCGGATTCGACGGGGACTACGCCGCATTGGCCAAGCTGGTAAACCCGAAGATTACGCCAGACGAGGCAAAGCAATCCGTCAAGCTTTTGGAAGAATGCCAACTCATCAAGAAGGATGAGGACGGCAAGTACATCCTGACAGAAAGCGCCATCACCACCGGCGACCGGACCTCCAAACTGGCCCTTCGCGGTTACCACCAGAACTGCCTCAAGATGGGTGCCGATTCCATCGATCGGGATCCGCCGGGCAAGCGCCATATTTCGGGCCTTACCCTGGGCATCAGCCAGGAAGGCTACGAGCGCATCGTGGAACGCATCAACGCCTTCCGTAAAGAAATCGCCCTTATCGCCGAAGAGGACGAGGGCAGCGACAAGGTTTTCCAGATGGAATTTGCCCTGTTCCAGGTAGGCGGAAAAAACTAGTCTCTTTACAGGAATCTACCACTAAACCAGGGATCTTGCGGAAAATCCACAAGGTCTTTGTGTAGATAGCGAATTTTCTTATTATATTAAAGTTGAGAGGTCTAGCAGAAAGAGAATTCATGAACTTCCGCACACACTGGAAAAAAATCGCATTAGCCGCTACGGCGTTCTTTTGGGCAAGCTGTTCAGAATCAGATAATTCCGTTGCAACAAGCAACGAAATTCCCGGAGAAGAAAGTTCCAGTAGCGTAGAGAGCTCCAGCAGCGAGTCCGTCCAAGCACAGGAAAACTGCGAAGTATCTACGGAACAAGTCTCGCGATATCCGTCTTGCCAGTGTGACGAAAGCAATCTCCAATGCGCTTGTCCCGAATACGGGGTCATGATAGACCAGGCGACCATTTACACTTGCGATGGCGTAAGGTATACCGAAGAAGAATATATTGAGAAGTTTGGAAAGCCCTTTGTACCGGGAAGCTCATCCTCGGAGGCTTTAGAAGAGAAACCCATTGGCGGCGAATTTGACGCACCCATTGCCGTCTACGGGCCGCCTTGCTACTTTGCAGGAAACTGCGACGAAGAACAGTCCAGCAAAAATCCGCAGAAAGAATAAAAGCTTATTGAGTTCATTTTGGTTGAAATAGGAGGAAAAATGAACATTCGCAAGCATTGGAAGAAACTCGTTCTCTCGGCAACGGCTTTTTTCTGGGCCAGCTGCGGTGACGACAATTCTACAGGCGCCGGAATCCAGCCCCTGCCAGGCAGTGAAACCAACTGCACTGCTGACGGTACAGACCTAAACGCCAACTGCGGCGGTGGCATGATCGCCCTGTACGGTGTCGCACCAGTAATCGACCCCGAAACCGGCGACATTTCAAGCTCCGACCCCTGCGAAGGCGAAGGTTGCGCTTTGCCAACAAGCAGTTCAAGCGATGAGCCAGAAAGCAGTTCCAGCGTTGATCCTTTGGCAGAGTCCCACCCCTTGACTCTTGCCAGCGCCCCCACAGTGCGCTGTACGGACGAAGTTAAGGATTCAACAAACCGCGGCACCTACATAGAATACAACCGTACATACAACTGCACCAACGATCAAAAGCTAAGTGTCGACTTTTACAAAAAAGAAGACGGTCAGTTGGTGGAACGCTACACAGCTTGTGCAGAACATGGCGGCACAAAGGATGTCGAGAAGTTCTACAGAGATGCCGTTCCATGCCTTGACTCTGCGAAAATCAATGGGGAACTCAAGGCCGAGATTGAGGCAGAACGTTTGGTTAACTACACCACCGAAAAAATGCCTCGCAGCATCGCGGAAAAAGCTTATCACGCAATGCAAGATTCCATACACAACAGTGAAACCCTTTCCCTGCAGCAAAAGGCTTGCTTAGAGCAAAAAGCCGATTCCTTGGACAATGTGTACGAAATCCTTCAACGAGAAGAATGCCTGTATGGAATCTTCAACTATGTCAACCCGAACTTGGGCATATACTCATCGTGCATGTCGGGCACCAGCGAGTGCCCTCGTATAGACGCCACCCCCAAATACATACCTCCCGAAGATGTTCTGTTCTACAAATGTAACGACGGGACATCCGTCAATAACGAAGAAAACAGTCTTCTCAAGTTACAGCAGGAACAAGCCCGAGATAAGTACCTCGAAGTCTATGACGAAAGTTACAGGAACAAGTACAGGGCTAGGTACGAAGAACTGTATGCCGAACGGGCTAGCGCCAAAGAGGATTCCTTGAATCAAGAAATGGACAAGGTGATTGACGACTGCATGAACATCACAGAGTCTACCGGCGAGACGCCCCGCGAACCTGGCGAAACCGAAACCACCCAGAACTAGTCTATGAAGCTGAATCTAAAGAAACGCCTGGCGCTGGAATTCTATCGTCTTTATCGCCATAATGAGATCAAGACTCACCCGCTAACTTATTTCTTCTGGGAATGCACTTTACGCTGCAACTTACACTGTTTGCACTGCGGCAGCGACTGTGTAAAGGACGCCATCCCCGACATGCCACGGGAAGACTTTATGCGGGTGCTGGACAGCTTGAAGCCCCACGTCGACCCGAAGCATTTTATCGTGGTGATTACCGGTGGCGAGCCCCTGATGCGCCCCGACTTGGAGGAATGCGGCAAGGAAATCCAGAAGCGGGGCTACCCCTGGGGAATGGTGAGCAACGGCCTTGCCATGTCTCCCGAACGTTTTGTGAAGTTGCTGAACGCGGGACTTCGTTCCCTGACCATCAGCCTGGACGGTTTGCACGACAGCCACAACCACTTCCGCGGCAGCGAATTCAGCTTCGACAACGCCTATCGCGCCATCAACATGGCCGCCCATACGCAAGGCCTCACCTTTGATGTGATGACCTGCGTCAACCGCGAGAACCTGGCGGAGCTTCCGGAAATCCGCGACCTGCTGATTCGCACCGGCGTAAAGCGCTGGCGTATCGCCACGGTGTTTCCCAAGGGCCGCGCGGCCAACAATCCGCTGTTCCAGCTGACCAACCAGGAGTTTAGGCAAGTCTTCGATTTCATTCGCGAAACCAAGGCCATGAACGCCATCAACGTGAACTACGGCTGCGAAGGCTTCTTGGGAAGCTACGAAAAGGAATCTCGCAATTATCCCTTCTTCTGCCGTGCCGGCGTAAACGTCAGCTCCGTTCTCTGCGACGGAAGCATCTCTGCCTGCCCCAGCCTACGTGGGGACTACATCCAAGGCAACATCTACAAGGACGACCTTTGGGATGTGTGGCAGAACCGCTACCAGGTGATGCGCGACCGCAGCTGGGCACGCATTGGCGACTGCAAGACCTGCAAGTACTGGCGCTACTGCGAAGGCAGCAGCCTGCACCTCCGCGACGAGAAGACAAAGCAGCTGGCCTACTGCCATGTGAAGCGCCTGGAAGACGCAGGGGCATAAGTTCCTAAGCCACACGCGTTGAGGCAGCCTGTGTTGAGGCTTCATACGTAGAGGCCGCTCGCACCGAGAGCAAAAGGAAAATGCTCGAAATAGTGTACCAAACGGGGACAAGGTTCCTTTTTGGCGCACCATTTGTTATGTTATTCAAAACAAAATTCAATTTTTCCCGCCATTCACAGAATTTTCGTAGCACCAAAGCCCCAAAAATCGGTAGATTAGTACACCATCCAGCTAGCCGAGCGGTGATTTCCGAACAAAATTACTTAATTTATATGTAAAATAGTACACCAAACTGATTATCTACCCCCAATTAGTACGCTAAAATCAAGAAACGTCTATTTTCAGACCTTACATACTTCAAGAAACGCCAGTTTCTGGCCTCGCATATTTTTGAGGCCCCCAGCATTCAGGGGTTCCGTCCGCAATCACTTCACCGCGATTCGCTGCAGGGCCAGCAACTTGCCGCCTGCAGTAACCTGCACAATCACATTGCCGCAGCCAAGACCTTTCAAATCCACCGCAGCGGAGCTCCCAGCAACAAACTGCCGATACAGCAGGCGCCCTTGCACATCAAACAGCTTCACCGTCTTTTCCACAGTAGTCGCAAAGTCCATCTGCAGGACTCCCCCGCGGATATGCATGCGAGCGTCCGCTTCCAAGGCCGTTACCCGCAGAGCCTGCGTAGACGAGGAGCTACCCGCGGGCGCTTCCCCGGAGCTGCTAGATTCCGCACCTTCTGCACCAGAAGAGGTCCCCTCGCTACTGGAGGAAACATCCGCAACACCGGAGCTGGATCCCGCGGCGGAGCTCACCGATGCCGCCTCGCTGCTGGAAGATTCCTCCGAGCTGCTGGAACTTTCGCCAGCGGAACTGCTGGAACTTTCAATCACACAGGAGCCTACGTCAACACCATCCCTTGTCGCAAAGCAGATGTTGCTGTTCTTTTCTGAAATGTTGTAGAGACTCAGCCCCAAATCCGTCCCGTTCCAAGATTTAAATCCAAAAAACTCAGACACCCTGTTATAACCAGGAAAAGGATCGTCATACAAGTAAGACGGATTGAACCCCGCAGCATAGGTAGTGGCAATCTTGTTGCCGGCCTCCACCACGTCGATACGCTGATGACTTGGGTCATCATTCATTACATCGCCGATCCAGGCATTTTCATCATAGTCAATATGCCAAATCAGCAAGCCATGATAAGGGAGACCGTAATCCCAATTTGTCTGCTGCCTATTTTCCAGAAAGAACCATTCATCCTCGTTCCCGGGTACGGGAATCTTATAAGCCGTAAAATCCGTATTCAGCGGCGGGATGACCACGACATCGGATTCCGGCAAGGACGAGTACTTCATCCATCCCATAAAGCAACGTTCAAAGGCGCTATAGCCTGCGGGAGTTCTGTTGTTATTGTTGTACATGCCCGTAGCCATCACATCCCAAATGTGGACTCCCGGATACTGAACACCACTGGTGCTTTCGGGGCGATACTTTACGGAATAATGATCCTTAAGGCCCATGGAGTGGCTGAATTCATGAACGAACACCGATGTGGATATGCGGTCATAATTATCCAGCTGACTTATGATGAAATAGCTGTTAAAGTACCTGCTGCCACCCGCCTCAGGAAGCGACTCCTTACGCGACAGTTCGTACTGTAGATAATATTGGTACCCGCCGAGGTCATTGGCATCATTCTCGTTGCCCGCGTAAATAATGCCAACCACATCCACATACCGGTCGTTATCCTTGTCGTACTGGGCTGAGTTGAAGTCGGCATATTTACTGCGCAAGGCAGCAAGAGCTTCCTTTATCAGAACCGCCTCGTTGCCTGCATAATCAGCCAAGGCCTTAGACACCGTGACAAAGTAAAGATCATACTGAGGAACAAACAGTCCGTTGGACTGAGCCTCGAAATAATCCCTTACGGAACCGGAGCTTCGATTTTCCGAGTAGCCCGTTTGATTCAACAGGTTGTAAAAAGACAGGGAGTCGTAATTGGCAGACCCCGTTCCTGCCACCATGACCACAGGAAATCTGTTGGTTCCGCTGGAATGCTTAAAAGGTGCAGGCGGCTGGCGTAAAACCGTTGGAGTTTCGCTACCGGAACTTTCTGCAGAAGGAACCCAGGGCGCGCGCCGTTCAACATTTTTTTCCTTGGGCAGCTTAAATCGATCCGGATTCCTTTCGCGATGAGCCTTACCAACCGAATTCCGATTCAGCCCCTTTAGGAACCTCTGCTCCCGCGCGTCACGTCCTTTGGCATTTTTGGCCTTGATTCCAGATGCCGCACCCGATTCATCCACGTAGTAGAAAATTCCGTCGGTACCCTTCGCCACCAGGAAACCATCCTCGGTAACGGTAGCCTTATAGTGTTCATCACCAATCTTTCGAATGGTCAGCGAGTCACCCTGATTATCGATAGTGTAGGGTATGGGATTGACAGGATGGGCAAGCGCGGACGTGGCGCTCAACCCCAGGGCGAGTCCCAGTACAAGCCCTAATCCTGAGTATTTAAAACAAAAATTATTCACCAAAAACTCCTATGGCACTAAATTTACCTTCTTAACAAGCCTTAAGCCCATTTTTTTTCAAAAAAAAGGCAAACAATGGATACAACGCATTGTTTCCCATAAAAACCGGGAAATTTTCTTCCAGAAATCTTTGTTCTCAAAATATTTCTCACTTTGGGCAATGAAAAAACTATATTTGAGAACATGGATAAGTACATTGACATCTACCAGTTCACCCATTTTAGAAAGTATCTGGAAGAATACCAGGCCGCCCGCGTAAAGACGGACCCCAAGTTCACCCGAACCGAAATTTGCAATCTTCTTGGTTTGGAAAAGAGCCGCAGCTATTTCGCCGACGTGCTCCGGGGCAAAAAAGTAAGCCCCCGTATGGTGACAAAGTTTATCGAAGTCCTTGGTCTCGAAAAAAAGGAAGCCAAGTATTTCGAAACCATGGTGAAAGTAGATCAGGCAAAGAACGACGCCTTGCGCAAGGAAGCTATGGAAGAGCTGCTGCAAATGCACCCCAATCCGCAGCACATCATGAACACCGACGCTTACGAGTATTACAACCACTGGTACAACAGCGCCCTCTTCGCTATCCTAGACGCCATGGACGTTGCAGACGACATGGCCCCCGTGCAGAAGCGGATTTTCCCGAAAGTTCCTCTGGGAAAATTGAAGGACTCCCTGGAACTTTTACAGCGGCTGGGACTTGCCCGCAAGAACGAGGACGGTTTCTGGAAGCCTACCAAGGAATCCATTTCCAGTGGTCCCTACAACAATGCGGAACTGGTCAGACAGTATCAGCTGCAGTGTTTCGAGCTTTCCAAGCAGACTCTCATGACACCGCCCAAGGCGCCCTCCATCATGAGCACCTTGACTTTTAGCATTTCAGGCAACGCATATAAAGAATTGGAAGCAGCTGTGCAGGAATTTAAGGCAAAGGCCCGCCAGATTATCGGGCAAGACAAGGAAAAGGCCGACAGAGTCTATCAGCTGAACTTACACATGTTCTCAAATCTTGAGAACAACGGGGGGGAACAATGAGATTGCAAATTATGAATTATGAATTACGAAAGGTTTGTAATTTCTTTGCTGGTTTGGGCATCGCAGGTTTAAGCCTTGCGAGCATCGTGGGCTGTTCCGAGGACAATACCGCAGGAGTATTCACCGAAACAGAATCGGGCCAGCAAGCCTCCGTCAACGAGGACGGCGAAAAGGTGATAAATGTCAATAACTGCAGCACCACCATCCCAGGCAACCTGAAAAAGGCCGCAGCCGGAAACTTCGAACCTAACGAAATCGCCTGCATCAACTACGACCGCGATTACGCCATGACCGACATCAAGGGAACCGCTGTTGACGCAGATGGTGCAGTCATCAAGAACGGTCATGTTCTCCTAAAGCGCGTGGAACGCAAATACAGCGATATGGACGTCACCACACGAGAAACGACCACCGACGAAAACGGAAATTTCTCCTTCAAGGATCTGAATTACAAGGCAACCTACCTAAACATTCCTCCTGACAACCAGGAATACGAAATGGATGAAAAGGGTCGTCCCGTTGTCTATTTCAATTACACTTTGCAGGTGGAAAATGACAACGCGACGAGTGCATCTTACAGCACCTTGAACCTGAAGGACGCACAGAAAATCTCCGAAGGGGAAAATGTTTATCGCGAGATTGGCCCTCAGAAATTAACCAAGACCACCAGCAGGGAAATTAAGATTGATGGCTACAACGCGAAGGATGTTGTCTGTCTGGATTATTCCTTCACTTGCCACACCCTGACAGAAGAAGACATCCAGAAGGGTTCCTTCCTAATGGAGAACATTCCCGAAGGCGCTTACCAGAATCTCTGTACCGCGACCCGCTGCAAGCCGATGGAAAAATCGGTAGTGACGAAGGAAGCTGTGGAAGAAATCTCCATCGCTTTCCCGGAAGAAGCTAAAGAACTGTTCGACTCCACCCTAACGGACAAGTCCCTGAAGAACGTACTAGCCCTGATTTCTCTGGATGAAACGGTTTCTAGCCCGGTACTGGCCAACAGTACAAGCCTTACGAAGCTAACGCCCAACGGCACCAAGAATTATTGGGCATCCATCGACTTCAACTCTTTGGACACAGCAAAGTATGGCGTTGTGGAAGGGGCAGGCGCAGGCATTTCCAGTAACATTATTTGGGCGGAAAAATCCATTCAGGATTCTGTCCTGGAAAGGCCCTACATGCTTGCACGGGACACAAAGCGTGTCGGCTACAGCTTCAAAGTCAAGTTCGACGGAAGCAAGGAAACTGAAGTTTTATCCTTACTGAAATCAGGAGAAGATTCTTACTTCGGTTTCGAAGTTCGCCAGTGCGACGCAAAATCCAAGAGCATCTGCACCTATATTCGCAGTGGTCTGGATTCTGTCGCTACCGATACCACGGTTTACGGCAAGACCGAAGTTCTTGACGGCGAGGAACACCAGTTCGCGCTGGTCTTCGCTGGATACCACCTGACCATCGCTGTTGACGGAAAAATCATCCGCGATACCGACTTGAAGGTGATAGACTACTTCACGAATTACATCACTCTGGAAACCGCCATCGGCAGCGTGGAACTGAGGGACTTCGTAGAATTCACCCTGGACGAAACCATCCGTCTGGATGAGGAACGGACCTGGAATCGCTTGAAAGCCTGGCTGGTGGCACATCAGATGCTCAGCAAGTAAACTCCGACGCCATGTTTTGTCCTGAAAATACCTATAAAAGCGAGTTTTCACACCATTTTATAGGTAAAAAACAGGATCAAGCCAGGCAAAAAGCCTTTTAATCGGCATATTTTTGCCAATTTTTGACCGCAAAACGGTGGTTTTAGCAATTTTTCGCGGGAAAGGGAGCCTTCCTTTACGAACAACATAACATTTCTACCTATAAAACCCACTATTACAGCTCATTTATAGGTAAAAAGCGACTCGCAATGATCGAGAGCCGCCTATTCCCCAATTACAAACTGCACATACAGTTCCAATAGCTTACTGCCCCACAGGTACATCACCGGGGCGGCCACCGCAAGGAAAGGTCCAAAGGGAATCTGCCCCGGAGCATCGGCGGAATCATCCACCACAGCCTTTGCAGCAACCTTCGCCTGAATTTTGGCGTATGGAATCATCACAAGAATTCCAAGGACAGCGGCAAGAACCAGCGTCTCTACAGCACCGGTCCAGCCCATGAGCGCACCGTAGCCAGCCAGCAGCTTCACGTCGCCAAAGCCCATGGCCTGCTTCCTAAGGACCTTGCTGGCAACAAAACCGAGGAGCCACAAGCCACCCCCTGCAGCGACCGCGCCTATCAAGCTTTCCAGCGGCGTAACCCCACCGGGAATCAGCGACAGCAGAAGGCCTGCCACAATGCCGCCCACGCTCATGGAATCAGGAATCAGCTTGTACTGGTAATCCACCACGCAAACAGGGTAAGCCCCCAGCAAAAGCCAGAACATGGCCAGCGCATCGGCCCACACCGTAGGCGCCATCACCGGGGCCGTAAACAGTTCCGGCACCACAGCGCCGTAATTCACCGCCACCGCGGCAAACAAGGCCAACACGCCCAGCAGGCCGCACAAAGCCTCGCCGATGGGATAGATGATATTCAGGGGCTTGTGGCAGCAGTGGGTCTTTCCCCGCAGAATGAACCAGCCGATCACCGGCAGGTTGTAGTAGATGGGAATCTGCTTCTTGCAAAGGGGGCAGTGGCTAGGCGGATTCACCAGGGAAATTCCCCGGGGCATGCGGTACACGATCACATTGTAGAAGCTGCCTACACAGGCGCCAAAAATGAAAAAAACAGCCAGCCAGTACCAAAGAGGAATCAGTTCCATATACAATCTCCATGGACGAAAAACGCCCCGTCCCTCAAAAATAAATTATAAAACGCAGGCGTCGACAGGAAAAAACGCCGCATTCCTTAAATTATTCCAAAAAAAACTCAAAAAAAAGTCATTTTGCGAGGTACGGCTTGTCTTATTTCTATGTAGTTTTCTACAATATCATACGAAATACATAACCCCTATATTGGAGATTCATTAGTGAATATCGAAATTGCAGCTATCTGCGACGCCGCTACCGCCAATGGCATGGGTGGCCGTCTGAACATTCTCGGCGCCTTCGACCGTATTTTTGCAAAGTTCCCGCTGGTGATTCCCCAGTGCTCCGCCGCATTCCGTATCCGCTACCAGCGTTCCGAAGCCGGCGAACATGACATCTCCCTGATTTTCGAAGACGTCTGCGGCAAGCCCATCGTCCCCCCCATGCAGTCCAAGTTCCCCCTGGAACAGGTGGCTCAGGGTTTCGACACCGCTGCCGTAAACCTGGTCCTGAACCTGCAGCGTCTGCAGATCCAGCGCCCGGACAAGTACATCGTACGCCTGCTGGTGGACAACGAAGAACTGATCAGCCTGCCGCTGTACATGCTGGAAGCTCCCCAGCGCCCGGGTCAGGCACCGCAGGCTCCCGCAGTCGACAACGGTGTTGACGGCAACGCATAGTCGGTTATCTTACCGTTCGAACTTCAAAAAAGAAACGGCCCCTTCGGGTCGTTTCTTTTTTACGGGTAAATTCGCGGGACGTTTTTACTTACGATCCGCGGCGGTGAAGCGCGTACTCACGGCGACGCAGAGCGAAGCGCTACAGTCCGGCCTGGCGACCCCCAGCAGGGATCCGTCCAAGTCCACGAAATGCACCAGGGCGCAGTCTGCGATGCGGGCCGCGGCACCGGCGTCGGCGCTAACGGCGGCATTGCAATCCGAGATGCCGGCAGCGGCTCCGCCGCCTTCTGTTTCTAAGGGTTTTAGAGGCAGCGGATTTTGCAATACGCAGCGGCCCACCGCCCCCTCGAAGAAATTGCCGCCGACGCACTTGTACAAGGCCTCCTTGCGGCACCACAGCCGAAAGAACTCCGCCACGGCGGCAGGGGCCGCAAGCCCCAGTTCCCTTAGACGATTACATTCCTCGGGGCTGTAGAAACGTTCCGCCACTCGCAGGTGCTTCGCCTTGTGGACCTCCAAGTCCACCCCGACGCAAAGTCCAGACTTTGCAACTCCGCGGCCACCGTCGACAGACTTTGCAGAGCCCGCCTCGGTATACGCCACGACGCAGAGGTCACCGGAGTGAGTCCAGTTCACGTCAAAGTCCAGATGCGGAAACTCCGGGCGGGGATGTTCCTCGGTCTGCACCAGATCCGCTGCGGTCACCGCATGCCCCGTCACCTCCGTCAAAAGGTCAAAGATTACCTGCCGATGCGTGGGGACATCGAGCGCCTCCGATGCCGTTTTACCGACCTTGCCACAAGGACTGTCACCGCGTACACCGCCCTTCGGGAACGACACCAGGTGAACCACCCCCAGGGGAGTGTCCACATCCAGGCGCTTTATGACGGGCAAGTTCGACATCACGGCAAAAGATAATTTCTAGTTTAGGGGCATGTTTCCGCGCCGCAAGACAAAGTCCACGTTTCGCGCCATTCCCGGTGCGTTTTTCGCCAGTTTCGCCCCGGGCCTTACTCTCGACGCCATGCTTGCAGGCTGCCTCGTTGCCGGCCTAGCGGGCTGCGGCGACATCAACAACAGCTGGGAAGTCAAGGGCGGCGGCTACTTCAAGTACTCCGTCAACGGCAAGGGCAGCTACACTATCGACCTCGACAAAAACGATTGCGAGCCCCCCTTCTACGTGAACAACAGCCACCACTACTTCTACTTCAAGACGCAAATCGATGAGAGCGACCGCGGCGACCAGTTCTCCGTCATGGTGCCAAACCCGTCCACCAACGGCAAGCTGCAACCCGTTGCCAAGGCCAGCGTCAATGGCCGCTACCAGTACGTCACCTGGATGCGCCAGCAGTTCTCCCCCGAGGCGCCCCTCGTCGAGGACAGCAGCTACGTCCACTTCGACGAGATTATCAACGACTCCCTTTGGACCGCCGATGTGGAGCTCTACTTTAAGGATTGCCGCAGCGGCATGTGCATCGACAGTCTTCCGCCGGTACACGTAAGCGGTCGCCTGCGCTACTGGGTGCCCGCCGACGAACGCTAGGCGAAATTCCGAGGCCTGCCCGCCATTTTTCTAAAAAATCCCTTGACAGCCACCCCAAAACTTTCTATCATTGGGCTACCCTAACGAAAGTTAGTACAAATGGTCGATTAGCTCAGTTGGTTAGAGCGCTACCTTGACATGGTAGAGGTCACAGATTCGAGTTCTGTATCGACCACTCAAAGAAGTCACGGATAAGTTCCGTGGCTTTTTTGCTTTTTTAGGCAAATTTCGCCACTTTTGCCAATAGGTCTCCACAAAGATAGCTGAGAGGGAGTCCAACTAGGTGTCCAACCTGGTGTCCATCCTTATAAAAAAGAACCGTCCGATTTCTCGGACGGCTCATGTTTCGCAATTTCGTTAAAAATTACTTTGCTTCTGCAGCCGGTGCAGCGGGAGCTTCAACAGCGGCGGCGGCAGCGGAGTCAACGGCTACGGTGCTGTCGGCAACGGCAGATTCAACTGCGGCGCTTTCTGCAGCCGGGGCAGCGGGAGTCGGAGCTTCCACAGCAACGGGAGCGGCAGGAGCCACTTCTGCAGCCTTAGGAACCGGGGTGCCGAAAAACTGTATCTTGGCGAGGAAAATCATCATGCCCCAGGAGAGCACGAGACCGCAGAGACCCATTACCACACCGGTCTTGGCCATGCCGTTGGTATCGGTGTAGCCGGTAGCGTGGGCAAGAGCGTTAGGCGGAGTGGAGATGGGCAGGGACATACCGAGGGAAGAAGCGAAGGCAACGGAAACCAGCAGAGCGGTAACGCCACCCAGGCCAACCAGGTTGTCCTGGCAAGCAATGCCAACGGCGCAAAGAATAGGAACGAGAAGAGTTGCAGTGGAGGTGTGGCTCATGAAGTTTGCCATGAAGAGGCAGATGATGCCGCAGCCAACCATAAGGGCGATGGGAGACCAGGAAGCGAACGGGATGGTCTTGATGAGGTGAGCGGCAAGGCCAGTGGCGTTGAGGCCAACACCCAGAGCGAAACCACCGGCAACCAGCCAGAGAACGTCCCAGCTCATTGCGTTCAGGTCCTTCTTGGTAATCACACCAGTGAGAGCAAATACGGCCATGGGAATCATGGCGATAGCGTTATCGTTAATGCCGTGAACGCCCTTACCGGTAACCCACAAAGCAACGCAAACAACGAAGGTGATGTAAACGATGATTGCCTTGGGGCTGGTGTCAAACTTGCCAGCGCCTTCGATGTTCAGGATCATCTGCTTCATCTTGATGGGGTAAATCTTGAGGAGGAGAACCCAGGCGATCACCATGAGGATAATAACGTACGGGATACCGAAAGCCATCCACTGGCCGAAGGAAACCGGGTTGGCAGCCAGGTCACCGCGCTGGATAGCGTCGTTCAGGGCACCAAGGGCGATGGCATTAGGAGGAGTACCGATGGGGGTACCCATACCGCCAATGTTTGCGCCAAGGGGAATGGCGAGAGCAAAAGCGGCCTTACCGCGGTCATCCGGATCGAAGAGCTTGAGCACCGGAGCAAGGATGGCGAGCATCATGGCGGCGGTAGCGGTGTTGCTCATGAACATGGAGAACACGGCGGTGATGAGCATAAGGCCCAGAAGCACAAACTTCGGGTTCTTGCCGAAGGGCTTCAGGAGCACGCGGGCCAAGTTCAAGTCCATCTTGTACTTGGTAGCGGCAGCAGCCAGGAAAAAGCCACCCAGGAACAGCATGATGATGGGGTTAGCAAAAGTAGCCATAATGGACTTGTGGCTAATCATGGTAACGCCGTCAACGCGGAACGGGGTCAGGGCAGAGTCAGACATCGTGACGATCATCAGGACGATGACCAGCATGGATGTAGACCAGATCGGGAACGGTTGGAGGATCCAGAAAAGGGCGGCCATGACGAAAACGCCAATGACGCGGATTTCGAGCGGATTCAACACGCCCATGGGGCTTGCGGCATCGAAGCCGAGGGCTTCGTAGGGCAAGAAGAGAGCTACGATTGCGAGAATCGAAGCGACGATGAATTTGATAATTTGAGCCTTTGTCATAGTGCGCGCAAATTTAGTAAAAGGCGAGAGTTGTGACAATGGTGACCATGTTTATAACGTTAAAATATCATTTGCGATTATAGGATAATCATTTTTGATGATAAAAAAGGCCCTCGGTTTCCCGAGAGCCTTTTTTATTTAAAATTGGCGTTTTCGAGCGATTTTGGCCTATTTCACCATAATCTTGCCTGCCACCTGCTGACTTGCCACACGAACGCGGAGCATGTACAGACCAGATCTCGGGGCATCCATGCGAACGGCATTGGCGCCGGCTTCGGCCTTGGTGTTGTAGGTAGCCATCACCTTGCCGTCCAGATTCAGCACGTCAACCACGGTACGGGATCCTGCCAGGCTTTCGTCCACGTTGAAGGTCACGTTCAGCTTGCCAGCAGCCTGAGTCATGTGGAGGCCTTCCAGGGCGGAGGCAAACACACTCATCTTGCCGGCAGAGACGCGTACCGTAGCCGTTGTCGCACGGGTCTTCAGAGCCACGCGGATACCTTCACCGTCCAGGACCTCGGAGGTCTTGCCTTCCACGGTCACGTAGACATGGTAGCCGTAACTTCTGAGCTCGTCGATACCGGCGAAGGAAAGCTCTGCATAGCGATCGGAGCTTGCACTCAAGGCAATCTGCCATTCGTAGCTATCAGCCACCTTCTTGAAGGACTTTGCCAAAAGGTTCTTGCCATCCACAATGGCCAGGTTCACATGATCGCCCATAGCGGCAGGCGGTTCCTTACTTACGAAAGGCTTGTCGCTTACGCCGAGCATGTTCCAGGAGTCCATCTTGCCATTTGCATCGGCAAGGATAGCCTGGATAGACCAGCGATTCTTGCCATATACCTTGGCCAGGCGGCGCTTGCCGACGGCAGTTACACTCTTCTCGAATTCCGGAGTACCGTTGAGAGTCCAGCTGGTATTGCCCTTGACCTCGGCCCATACGGCTTCGAAGGGAGCAAGGACTTCGGCGGGATCATATTCACCCGTCACAGGGTTGTAGCGCCAGAACTTGACCTTGGAATCCTCGTCATCGTCAACCTGTTCTGCAACGTGGTCGCTGTAGAGGTTCAGGTTCCAGCCGTAGGGGTTGGCAACCAGGTTCCAGCCGCTGTAGAGGCTATCCAGTTCCCAAACCACATCGCCTTCGGCGGATTCTGCATCCGGGTTGATGGGCAGGGCGCGACCCTCGAGAGAGCTGTACCAGTAACCGCGTACCGGAATGATCTCGTCGTTCTTCTTGAATTCCTTATACTGCCAGAATTCACCCGGTTCGCCAACTTCATCCCACCAGTAGAACTTGGGATCGTCGTCCCAAATTACCGCGGCGGTATCCACGGCGACCATGGAGATCATCTGCCAGCTGTCGGCACCCACAGAGGTGATTTCGGCAGCGACGCTGAAGTTTTCGCTTACAGAGACAGATTCCGTACCGTCGGTAAGTTCCGCAAATACGGTGTAGCTGCCGACGCGGATCGGGAACTGGGTCCACTGCAACTTGTACGGGGTTTCCACAATGGAATCCGCAAGCACGGTGTCGGCCACGACATTACCGATGGCATCCATCATCACCACGCGAGCCTCGACACCGCGAGTCACTTCGAATTCGCTGGTGGTAAAGCTGTAGCGGATGGCGTTACCGGCCTGCTTCAGGTCAGAGGAGACAATCTGCAGGGCGGTCTTGTTGGACTTGCTGTAGTGTACGGTAAATACGGCCTCGGCCAGGTTGTAAGGCAGTACGCCACCTTCCAGAATCGAGTAGATTTCATCGTCGTGAGCTTCACCGCGAGCCATCATCACGGAATCCATGACGAAGCTGGAGTCGGCAATGCCGTGGACGGTGACGCTCAAGCCATTGAAGTTGCCGGGCAGCAACATCGTATTGTCGGCAGCAAAGGCATGAACCACGGAATCAGCACCGCCAACTCTTTCGATAAGCTCGAGAGAGCCATGCTCGGCGTTCAGGCGAACCACGTTGTAGGCGGGCACCATCACGTCGCCGATAGCGCACTGTTCGGCGCTAGCCCACTTGGCCTTCAGCTCGTAGGCACCATTCGTCTTGTTGCCAGACTTCAGGAGATTAACGAGAGCGGAATCCAGCTGGGTGAACAGTCTGGTGTCGTTGCCGAAGCTCCAGCCAGAGACGCAAGCATCAGAGGTGTAGACATACAGCGGCAAGGTCGTATTTTCACCACCCATGGTGATCTTGTCGGTTGCCCTCCAGCCTTCGCCGAAGAACACATTCTCACGCGGGGTGTTGATGTTGAACGCCACCTCGAAGGTTTCGGCAGCCAGCATCACAGATACGGTCACATCCTTTTCAACAGTAAGTTCATTATCCTCGATGGCCTCCTGCTTTCCGGATTCGTCTGTTGCATAGAGTTCGTCATCAGCAACTAGAGTATAACCGGAGCCAACCACAAAGGCAGCCTTGAAGTGGAAGCCACCTTCCACCACAGGAACCTTAAGGCCTTCCTCGCCCACATCATAGATGATGGTGTCACCTTCCACAATCTGGGCAAGGGTCAGTTCACCGGCTTCGGTGTTGGCGAAGTTAACCGTGTAGGTTTCAACTTCAGTCTCTTCCCAGACGGCGTAGAGTGTCGTCACGCGATTGGTAAGCTTAGCCACCAGTTCGTCGTTCAGGTCGGTGAAGATTTCACCTTCCAGCGGATCCAGGCGCCAGCCACGCAGAACCTTGTCTGCCTGGTAGATGGCGGTCGGGAAGCTATCCACAGAGGCAACGTTCAAGGTATCGGAACCTACCCATGCATCACCGTAGAACACATTAGACTTGCCTGCGTTCACGTTGAAGGCGAAGTAGTAGCCGTTGGCCGTTACAGAGGCGGTAAGCTTTGTAGCCTTGCTCATTACGAAGCTGCCGTTGTTGGCAATCGTTACGGACTGGCCGTTGTTCACCGTAATGGAGCGACCGTTGTCGAGCGTGTAACCCGGCTTGGTTTCGAACTTCACGCTGAAGGTCAGGCCGTCGGTTGTCACCGGCACATCCAGGCCATCCTTTTCGACCATGAAGCTGTCGCCGTCACCGTTCACATTCTGACTTACCTGGAAGATACCGCTTTCTTCGTTGCCCGCAGTCAGGCGGACCACGTTGACGATGGCGTATTCATCCCATACGGCGTACAGGGTTCCGGTGAACAGGCCAAGAGCCTTGGCGGACTTCACTGCCTCAACGAACTCAGTATTGTATTCGGTGAACATGACGCGGCTACCAGAGGACAAAGACCAGCCAAGCAGCTTAGCATCGGTACGGTAGATTGCCGTGGGGAATACGGAGTTGTTGCCACCGTAGTTGTATTCACCTTCGCGCTTCCAGCTGTTACCGTAGAACACGGTACCGTTGGTATTTTCGCTGAAGAAGAGCGGCATAGCATCGTCTGCCTCGGCAGGAATCTGGAGTGCGTAGGTTTCGGTTTCGTCGATGACGAGCTTGTCATTCTGAACGGCATAGGTTTCACCGTATATTTCGTAGGTCAAGCTTGCGCCTGCGTTAGCAGAGTAACCCGTAGCCAGGGCGAAGCTAGCGGAGAATTCCAGGCCGTTTTCCACAACCGGAACCTTGAGGCCCGTTGCACCCACAGCGTAGGTGTTGCCCGCATTTTCCACGGTTACAGAACCCTTCTTGGAATCAGCCACGGTAATGGTAGCCACAGACTGTTCACAAGCGCGATCCCATACAGCGTAGAGAGTTACGTTGCGAGACTTGGCGGATTCGAACTGTCTTGCCGAGAACATGGTTTCATATTCGGCATCGCGGATATTGGCTTCGGAAACCTTGGCAGTGCTCCAACCCACGAGGCATGCATCAGCGCGGAATGCCTTCGGGAACTGGAGTTCCTCTTCGCTCATATCCAGGTCGAATTCACCAGCAGCGCGCCAGAGGCTGTTGTAGAACACATTTGCAGAGCCGGCGTTCAGGTCGAAGGTAATCTGGTAGTGGTCGGCAGATACGGCAGCCTTGAGCTTGGTATCGGTGGAGAACTTCAGAGATTCGCCTTCGGAGACGGAAGTCAGCAGCTTGCCACTGGTGCTGTTAGCGTATACATAGAACGGATCATCCTTGCTGTAGCCTTCGTAGGTGAAGAATTCCACCTTGAAGGAAACGTCACCGTTGCCAGCCGGAACAACGACCACTTCTTCGGAGGTGTTCAAGCGTTCGCGGTACAGTTCCGTTTCTTCGGCGCCGTAGCGTACCAGTTCCATGTAACCGGCAGCGGTTTCGGCCATAGCAACCTTATAGGTTGTCGGGGTACATGCGGTCCACTTGGGGTACACTTCGCCGAGGTAGGACTGGGCGTAGGTCTTAGTGGCGGCAACGATGAATTCCGGACCGAACTCGGTAAAGACCTTGTCGTCCTTGGTCGGGTTCTGGGTCAGAGTCCAACCTTCGAGGCATGCGTTGGTGCGGTAGACATCCATGGGGAACTTGTCCGCACTAGCAACGTTGAATGTGCCCTTCTTGACACTAGCATCCCAGGAGTCGCCGAAGAATACGGTAGCATCTGCGGTGTAGGGGTTGAACACCACCTCGAAGTCAGGCTGGCGAATCGGAGCGCCCACAACGGTGTTGCCCGTTACGGTGAGCTTGGCGTTCGCAATGGCCTGCGGCTTGGCAGCGGTCATATCCATGAAGGTACTGTCTTCGACCCATTCGTAACCGGTAGCGATTTCGGTGAAGCGCAGATCAAACGGAGTGTCGCAAACTTCAGCCGGAATCAGCAGGCCACGGTCACCCACTTCGTAGTCGTAGTAACCATTGGAGGTTTCCTGGCTTAGGGTCAGCTTACCCAGTCCCAGGTTGGCGCTAGTTACAGTATAAACCGTCTGGGCACCGCCGATTTTCCACACTGCGTAAAGCATGCTGGAAGGCTGATCGTCTTCGTCCAGGGCTTCCTTCTTGGCAAGGACTGCAGCGCTCATCTCGGTAAAGGCTTCGGCCTCGGTGGCGTTAGCAGAGAATGCCCAACCCACCAGCACGGCGTCGCCGCGATAGAGGGTGTTCATCGGCAGAGACTTGTTGCTATCCACATCAACCGTAACATCGCCTACCCAGTTCTTGTAGAACAGGTTGGTACCTTCGGCAACGTTTTCGTTGAGGTAGAAGTATTCATCCACGGCGTGCATGGTGGCAAAGGCCGTCACAGAAGCATTCAGGCTGATTTCCTCGTCGTTTTCAACGGCGCCGATTACAGAACCATTTGCATCGGTGAAGGAAATGGGGTTCTTACCAGCAAGGTCAAAGCCCTTGGCCGGATCGAAGTGAGCCTTAAACTTGAGGCCAGCGGCAACCTTCGGCAGAGTAATGGACTCGCCTACGGCAAGCACATGGTCAACAGTCTTGCCATCCGCATCCTGGGACAGAGTCAGCACACCATCGGAGCCCTGCTTGAGCTGCAGTGTTACAACGATAGTTGCAGGTGTTGCAGGAGTATTCCATACGGCATACAGGGAATCCACCTTAAGGCCGAGCTCCTGGGCAGCTTCAACGGCAACCACAAAGTCCACATCGAACTTGTCGAAGGTTTCGGTGCTATTGGGAGTCAGAGCCCAGCCGGCAAATTCCTTGTCGGCGCGATAGATGTCCGCGGGGAACGCGGTCGGATTTTCGGCATCGAGAGTGTAGTCATCAGCGGCAACCCAGTCGGCACCGTAGAACATCTCGGCGGAGCCAGCGTTTGCGCTAAAGGCGATTCTCATGGCACTGTTCTTGACTGCCGGAACCTTGAGGGCGATGGCGGCAGGCATGTCAGAGGACATCACCAGGCGACCACCAGCCAGTTCGACGGTACCATCGGCGCCTTCGTAGGTCAGCACCATGGGTTCAGCCTTGCTGTAGCCGTGATTTACAGAGTAAGTTGCGGAGAACTTGATATCGCCAACGGCAGGCACAACCAGCTGTTCCAGGGAACCTTCGCCATCGTAGAATTCGTATTCCTTGGAGGTGTTGCTTGCGGACTGCAGCAAGGTAACATCACCGGCAGCCTGGTTAGCCACGGTAATCGTCACATTGTTGAGGTCGCAACCGGTCTTCTTCCATACGGCGTACAGGGTGCCGGGCACATCGTCGTTGGCGGCGGCAAGCATAGCCTGAGTCATGCTCAGGTAGCCTTCCTTAGCGGCGGCGGAGAAGGCCCAGCCGGCAAAGCAGGAGTCTGCGCGGTAGATGCCCTGCGGCAACTGGCGTTCCTCGGAATCCATGGTCAGGTCCAGAGTCTTGCTTTCGATCCAGTCGGAACCGTAGAACACATTTGCAGAACCGGAGTTCACATCGAAGCTGAAGGTGTAGACGTTTGCTGCAACCGGAGCCAGGATGGCGGCGTCAGATGCGGCCACCAGCGCTTCATTTACGAGGGCGCTGAGCAGCTTGCCGTTTTCGTCTACAGTGTAGAAGGATTCGTCGGTCGGAGCGTAGCCAGCCTCAGCGACGAAGCTTACCTTGAACTTCACATCTCCCCTACCGGCCGGAACCTTGAGGCCTTCGGCAGGAACCAGGCGTGCGGCAGTGTAGCCGACGGACTGGGCCACGGACAGCTGACCGGCCTGTTCCTCGTTTGCAGAGGTGATAGTATAGGTGTTGATGGTTTCGCTCGGCGTCCATACCGGGTACAGCTTGTTGACCTCGGCAGCCTTCAGGTTCTTGGCGATTTCAGAGGTCAGGGCGCTAAAGCCAGACTTGTCGCCCTCTGTCAGAGACCAGCCGCTGAGGAGAGCGTCGGTGCGGTAGATGTTCGTGGGCAGCTCACCGTTGCTTACGCTGAAGGTTCCTTCGGCGGTCCATTCGGAACCGTAGAAGATTCCAGCGTCAGTACCGTCGACCACGAAGGCGAACTCATAGGCATTGGAATTGAGCTTAGCCGCGATCATCACATTTTCGGTGAGGGTCAGCACGCTACCAGAAACGGCATTGCCAAGTTCGTTGCCCTGCATGCTCAAGGCGCTCAGGCTTTCCAAGGTGTAGCCGTCGATAGCGGAGAACGTCATGCTGAATTCAGCTTCGGCGGCGGTCGGAACCTTGAGGCCGTTTGCACCAACGGCGTAGTCGTGAGCAAACTGGGTCAACGTGAGGCTACCCTTGTCTGCACTGTGGTTTACAACAGTGTAGACTGCCGGAACGGTTGCTTCGTCCCAGATGGCATACAGGGTCACGCTGGCAGCAGCGCCCTTATTCTTTTCGTAATCGGCAAGCATTGCCGCGTCGAACAGTTCGTAGGCCTTGCCCCCTGCGGTGAAGGCCCAACCCTTAAGGACTGCGTCGGCGCGGTAGATGTTCTTGGGCAACACGTTGTCGCTTGCCACATCAACCGTTGCAGAACCAGTCCAGCCGACTCCGTAGAACACGTTTGCTGTACCGGCGTTCACGTCGAAGGCGAAGGTGGCGCTGCCCGGAATCGGGGTGACCTTCACAGAAGCGTCACCGGCGATCTGGAATTCGGCATCAAGAGCGTAGGCCACTTCGTTTTCACCGATGGTCACGACAATCGGCTTTGCAGCCAGAGAGTAACCGGCATCAGCCACGAAGCTTGCCTTGATCCTGGCGTTTTGAGGCACATCGACCTGACCGTCAACAACAACCAGTTCCACGTCGTGGGCGTCTTCGCCAGTACCGATAGTCTGGTACAGCTTCAGAGTACCGTTTTCGACATCGACGGTCACTGCGTAGGTCGCCATGGCCTCGCAGCCAGCCTCGCCCGCCATGTTCCACACGGCGTAGAGGGTATCCACCGGCATGCCGGCGGACTTGGCCGCACTGTAGACCTTGTAGAATTCATCGCTAAAGTCTGCATAACCCGTAGAGGCCTTGGCATTCAAGGACCAGCCAGCAAGGCAGGCATCCATACGTTCCACGTTGGTCGGGAATGTAGCCCTGTCAAAGCTGAAGGTACCTTCGGACTTCCAGTCGGCGGCGAAGAACACATTAGCTTCGCCAGCGTTGGCGCTGAATGCAAAGGTATAGGTATCGGTTTCGTAGTTGCCAGAGATTGCGGCGTCGGTCATCAAGGTTACCTTGTCCTCGGAAACAACCACGTCGTCGCTCACCACAGCCGGGGTCTTCATCATGTAACCCGGCTTGGCGGCGAAGGTCACATTGAATACGAGACCGTCGTCAGTCTTCGGAATCACGAGGCCCGTTTCACCAACCTCAAAGACCTTGGCGTTGGCAACGGACTGCTGCAATTCCACGATACCGGCTTCGGCTGTACCGTTGGTCACCGTGATAGTGGCGGCAGTGGCGTCCTCAGCCCAGATTGCATACAGGCGATCGCATGCTGCAGTCGGGTCGGCCTTCTTCATATCTTCGACAGCGGCGGACAGGACCTCGCTATAAGAGGCGTAGTCGCCAGCACCATTTGCGGTCAGAGACCAGCCGACGAACTTCTTGCCTACCATGTAGATCTTGGCCGGGAACTTCTTCTGTTCTTCGGTCATCACCACGTCGAAGGAACCAGCTTCGCGCCAGTCGCTACCGTAGAATACATCGGCATCACCAGCGTTCACGTCGAAGGCGAATTCGTAACCGTTAGCGGTTACAGGAGCCTTGATCACGGCGTCACCGCTTACCTGCAGCTTGCCGCTCTTGAGAGCCTCGAGAGTCTTGCCAGTTGCATCAACCAGTTCGAAGAGGGCTTCGCTATCGTAGCTGTAGCCGTCATTGGACACAAAGCTTACAGTGAGCTCAATGTCGCCGTTACCAGCAGGAACCGCAAGGCCCTGGGCAGGAATTTCACGAGCCGTGGTATAGCCGACAGTCTGAGCTACAGACATCTTGCCGGCAGCAGTGTTGAGCTGCTTGATGATGTAGGTGGTCGGAGCATTGTCGGTATCCCATACCGGAATCAATTCGATGACGCTGCCATCTGCTGCCAGGGAGGCGGCAAAGGCGTTGGTCAGAGTCATGGAACCGGAGGCTGCTACACCCGTGGCATTCGGGTCATTTACAGCCCAGCCCTTAAGTGTAGCGTCGGTGCGGTAGACATCGGCGGGGAATGCGTTCTTGCCGTCAACCTTGTAGCCTTCACCAGAAGCAATCCAGCTAGAGCCAAAGAAGTAGGTATCGTCGGCATTCACAACAAACTTGAACTTGTATTCGCCAGAAGTTGCCTTGGCAGCAACAAGAACACTCTGAGTTACAGACAATTCATTTGCCGCGGTGGTAAGGTCAGCCACCTTATTGCCCATCAAGTCGCTAACAAGCAGATCCGGGTTCTGGCTAAAGCCGCCCTTAGATTCAAACTTGAAGGCAAGCTTGATTCCGCCATCGACCTGCGGAACTTCCAGCGACTTGGCGACTTCGATAGGCTCGCCATCTACAACCGGGGTCACCACCAGCACGCCCATATCGGCGGAGGCATTGGAGATTACCACAGTAGAAACCTTGGCCGGAGTCCAGACGGCGTGCATCACAGTCGGTGCGGTACCGGTTTTTTCTGCATAAGCCTTGTAGGCGGTGATGAAGTCGTTGCCGAAGGAGACCATCGGTTCGTCGCTTGCGGCATCGAATACCCAGCCGGCAAGCTTTGCACCAACCATGTGCAGGTTGGCAGGCAGAGCCTTTTCGCCATTCTTGATGTCGTAGGTAGCAGAAGCAACCTTGTCACCAGCATAGTAGACCACACCATCGGCGGCGGCATCGAAGGCAACCGTAATCGGAGTGGTCTTGATAGCCACGGAGATCGTTGCATCACCAGTCAAGGCGAATGCCACGTTGTTGGCCTGCGGTACTGCGGCCGCATCTCCAATCTTCACAGAAATCGGAGTAGCGCCGTCGAATTCGTAGTTATCGGCCAAGGTGAATTCAGGAACGATCTTAAGGCCAGCAACAGCCGGAACAGCGACCTGGTTTTCAACCAGTTCCAGTTCCTTGTTTTCACCATCAACAACCTGGTACAGCTTCATGGAGCCGCTTTCTGCGTATTCCAGGTCCACGGTTACCACATAGGTGTTTTCGGCAGCGGAAGCCTCCCATACGGCGTACAGGACGATGTTACCAGCATCGTTACGCTGAACATCGGCAATCTTGACCTTGGCCATGAAGCTTTCGTCAAAGACATCGTAACCAACAGATGCGTTGGGAGCAAGGGCCCAGCCCTTCAGTTCCATACCGGCACGGGCGATACCAACGGGGAACTTGCGAGCCCCCTCGGCCATGGCCATGCTGTAGGTAGCGGATTCGGGCAGTTCGGCTTCGTAGAATACGTTATCGTTGGCGTTCACGTCGAAGGCGAACTTAAACTCGTCGGCAGCAGCCGGGATGTTCAAGGCCACGGCGGTCATCTTGGCGTTGACCTCAAAGATACCTTCTGCCAGTTCCGTCCTTTCGGTGATCGTGTAGTAGAGGTTTTCATTATCACCAACGGTGTAGCCCGCGTTCACAGTGTAGCTTGCGGTAAAGCTAAGACCTTCAACAGCCGGAACAACAAGACCTGCGGCAGGAATACCGTACGGCTTGCCGTTATTTTCCAAGGTAACCTCACCCACTTCGGCGTTAGCCACGGTTACGGTTACGTTGGGCTGAGCACAGGCGCTCCACACAGCGAACAAGGTGGCGGGCTTTGCATCCAGGGCCTTGTAGGCCGTTACGAAGGTTTCGTCAAAGGCATCGTAGCTATTAGCCGCGGTGGCCGCAGCAGTCATGCCCCAGCCTTCGAGGCAGTAACCGACGCGGTACAAGTTAGCGGGGAAGCTATTGCCAGAGACGTTTTCAATGTTGAACTCGCCGCTTTCCACCAGTTCACCAGCCACAAACACATCGGAAGTCGTGTTCAGGTCAAAGGCGAACTTGATTTCGTCGAGAGTTACAGGAGCCTTGATGGTCATATTGTCAGCCACAAACTTTGCACCGGTAAGAGCGGCAACGTTTGCACCAGCGGCATCCACTGAGTAGAAGTAACCAGTGGCATCATAGGTATAACCCGTCTTGGCAGCATAGGTCACATTAAATTCAACATCGTTATTGCCTGCAGGAACCGCAATTCCATCGGCAGTAACTTCGATAGAATCCGTAGCCCAATTGGACTGCGTAATCTTCATGGTACCTTCTGTAGCACTTGCAGACTTCAGCGTCACAGTCTTGGCAGCTTCTTCCTTCCAAATTGCGTACAGGGTGATGTTCTTTATACCATCGTCACTTTCTTCCAGGAGGTCTGCAGCAACTGCGGCGTCAACCATCGTATTGTTGAAAGCAGAGTAATCAGCAGTTCCCGTAGAAGTCAAGGACCAGCCTGCCAGCACCTTTGTGGTTTGGTAGATGTTTGTCGGGAGCGCACGATCCTTTTCACTCTGGTCAAGGTTGTACGGCTTAGTACCCGTCCATGCAGAACCGTAGAAGATGCGGTCGGATGTATTCACGTCAAGCGTGATGACGTAACCGGCAGGATCCAAGTCAACAACAAGGAACATCGTCTGGTCAACAACGACAACATCATCGTTGAACACGTCTAGCGGATTGCTCAAGCCATCCAGGGCTGCGTAGCTGTAACCTTCTGCAAGGACAAAACCTGTTGCAGGAGTAAAGTCAACCGTGAACTTCACTCCAGAAGCAACCTTCGGAATCACCAGGCTATTGGACAGCGTGAAGGTTCGGCCATCATCCTGCTTAAGGGTGAAAGAGCCCTTGCCGGGAACACCGTTATAGAGCGTTACCGTTTCAACCTTGCACTTAGAATCCCATACCGCATGCAAGGTGTAGGCACCAGCAATCGGCGTGGCGGAGGCAAGATCAGCAATCAGAGATTCGTTCAGTTCCTTATAGCCTTCAGCAGCCGTTTCAGAAACAGACCAGCCAACGAAGCAAGCGTCTGCTCTGTACAGGTTTGTGGGCAGAGCCTTGTCAGCATCCGTAATCTTCAAATCAATTTCAGATACAAGCGTATTGCTGTAGAACACACCATCCGCATTTTCGCTGAAGACGAACCTGTAAGAATCGCTGGTCACATCGGCAACAATGACGCCCGATGCAGATGCGGCAAAGCCTGCAGTCACATCATTTTCGCCAATTGCCATGGAGCCATTGTAGGTGTAGCCCTTATTGGCGGTGTAGACAGGCACAAAGTTCAGATTCAAAGCGGTGCCGTTTACAGAAGTCGGTATTTCAAGGCCATCGCCCACTTCGTAGACTTCAGGAGAGCCGTTAACGGTACGGGTCAGCTTAATGGAGCCTGCAGCCTTGTCGGAGTTCGTCACCTTTGCGGTTACGACGGCGCAGCCAGCAGTACCGGCTTCCTTCCAGACCGCATAGAGTTTCTTTCCGTTGAGGCCCGCAGTAACAGCGGCTGCCCTAGCAGCGATGAATCCATCATCAACTTCAGCAAAGCTCGTTTCAGCGGCAGCATCAAATGCCCAGCCAACGAGGCAAGCGTCGGTGCGGTACACGGCGGCCGGCAGCGATTCAAGCTTCTTGTAGCTTTCGGCCGGGGCAAAGGCATCACCGTAGAACAGTTGCTTATCGCCCGCATTCATATCGAAAACAAGCTCATAGACGTCGGCGGTGTAATTTGCAGTGAAGGTCGTTGCTGCGGTCAGTTCCACGGCACCATCGTCGGCAATGGTCAGGCCAGTGGCGCTCAAGGGCTTGCTATCAGCAATCAGGACGTAGCCACTCTTAGCTTCATACTTTGCGACAAAGTCTAGGCCGACATTCGGAACCATCAGGCCAGCAGCGCCCACATCGTAGGTCTTTTCGGCACCCACGTTACGGGTCAAAGTCAAAGTACCCATGGTCTGGCTTGCAGCAGCAAGTTCTACCATGTAGAAGTTCACTTCAGCGGTAGCCTTCCAGAAGGCGTACAAGGTATTGGGCACACTTGCAGCAGACTTGATTGCAGAGACAAACGCATCATCAAAGGCGGTAAAGGTGTTTGCCTCAGCGGCATCAGCAGTCATGCCCCAACCAACCAGGACGAATCCCGGGCGGTAAATCGCAGTCGGGAATGCACGGGATTCAGAAGCCAAGCTGATATCGAAGCTTCCAGAATCCTGCCAGGCATCACCATAGAACAGATCCTTACCTTCACCAGCGTTTACGTTAAAGGCGAACTTGTAACCGTCAACAGAGACAGGAGCCTTGATGTTGATGTCGCCGGAGGTAGTGAACTTCGCACTTGCGAGAACAGCCAAATCCTTGCCACTTGCGTCTACGGAGTAGTAGTCTCCGTCGTCAATCAAAGTGTAGCCGGTCTTGGCGGCAGCGGAAACCGTGAATTCCAGGCCATTTGCAGCAGGAATCTTCAAGCCCGTCGCAGGAACATCATAAGGATAAGTTACACCTTCAACAACCTGCTTGATGGTCATGTCGACAGCAGCGGCATTGAAGTTCTTCACCGTGTAAGTTGCAGGAGCCACTTCAGGAGTCTTCCAAACTGCATACAGGGTATTTCCTTCCTCTGCAACAGTCAAGCTCTTGGAGAATTCACCATCCAGTACGAAAGTACCTTCAGTTGCATTCTGGGTAGTAGCCCAACCCACGAGAGTCTTTGCGGTATGGTAAATATTGTTCGGCAACTTGTTGTTCTCGGACACGTCATAGGTGTCGCTAGACTTCCAATCGGCGGCATAGAATACGTCCGTTCCGTTCACATCGAACTTAAGCACGAATGCCTTGGCGGCAACAACGCTCTTCACGACGACATTTTCGGCAACATTCATCATGCCGTCTACAATCAGCTTGGAGATTTCCTGACCGAACTGGTTATAGGCAGCCAGTTCTCCGGATACATCGTATCCATCGAGAGCCGTAAATGTTACGCCAAAGTCAAGGCCACCCTCAACCAGCGGAACCTCAAGGCCGCCTTCCGGGACGACGATTGCATTGGTTTCACCAGCCGGGGTCACCTTCAGCTCACCCTTGCCAAATTCACCGTTGATAATTGCAACAGTGGAAACCTTGGCAGGCTGCCATACGGCAAACAGCGTCGTAGAACCAGCTGCCTGGCAGGCGGTGATAAAGTCGTTGTCAAAGGCGGTGAAACCGGTCGTAGCATCTTCTGTAAATGCCCAGCCAATCAACTTGGCATCCGTTCTGTAGAGATTTGCCGGAAGAGCCTCGGTACCATTTGCGATATCATAGGACTTCTTAAGAACCTTTGCTCCATTGTAGAACACAGTCTTTGTGCCGGCGTTAGCATCGAAGGTGAATTCCGTTTCGTCCGTAGCGGTCTTTGCGGAAATCGTTGCATCGCCCGTGATGGAGAACGTGGAACCATTTGCATAGCTGTTTTCAACATCACCCACCTTCACCACAATCGGGTTTGCACCATCGAGAGTGAAATTCGGGCTAACCGTAAAGTCTGCGGCAAGTTCGAGACCCGCAAGAGCAGGTAGCACCACCTGGTTGTTTACCAAGGCAAGTTCCTTCTTTTCGCCGTCAAGCACCTGGTACAGAACCATGGAGCCGCTTGCAGCGTTTGCCACATTCACTGTTACTGTGTATGCATTATCGGAAGAAGATTCCCACACGGCGTACAGCTTGATGAAGCCATCAGCATCAGCGGTCACATCCGCAGCCTTCAACTTGGCAATGAACGCATCGTTAAAGACCTTTGAGCCTGCTGTTGCGTTGGAACTCAAGGACCAGCCGGCGAGCTTCTTATCGGCACGGAATATTGCGGTGGGCATGGTACGTTCAGCTTCGGTCTTTGTCATGTCATAGACAGCAGACGTAGGCAATTCAGCTCCATAGAACACATTTGCGTTACCCGCATTTACATCGAAGACAAACTTGTAGACTTCTTCGTTAGCCGGGATCGTCAAGGCTATATCATTGACAATGGTGGCGGAGATTTTCAGCACCCCATCATCGAGGCGGACTTCCGTAGCACCGTCCATGTAGTACAGCTTATTATTTGCTTCTACAGCAAAGCCTGCATTCACCGTATTGGCGGTCACAAACTGGATGCCATCCTTTGCAGGGACCTTGAAACCAGTTTCGTCAAGGTCGATGACACCGCCTTCATGCGTCAAGGTAATGGAACCGGCCTTTACATTGGCAGCCTTAATGGTAATCTCGTCCTGAGTGCAGCCCGTTGCATCCCACTGGGCAAACAAGGTGGACGGAACTGCAGGAAGGGTCTTCAGAGCGGTCACAAATGTGGCGTCGAACTTCTTATAGGATTCAGTTGCGTCCGCAGAAAGCTTCCAGCCAGCAAGGCAGGTGCCTGCGCGAACCACATTGGTCGGGAATTCAGCATCAGCAGCGGACAGGTCATACTTTGTAGATGCGACCTTTTCGCCGATATAGAAGACATTTGCATCACCTGCGTTTGCGTCAAAGGCAAAGGTGTAACCGTCAGCGGTTACAGGAGCCTTGATGGTCACGGCAGCTGCAGCCAGCTTATTATTTTCAAGAACGTTGAGGGTGTTGCCATCGGCGTCTACGGTGTAGAACTTGCCGTCAGCAGCCAGAGCCCAGCCCGTTGCAGGAGTAAAGCTTACGTCAAATACAAGGTCATCAGCCTTCGGAATCTTGAGGCCGTCGGCACCAACATCGCTTGTAATCGGAGTTCCATCAATCGTCTGGGACAAGGTCAACGTACCTGCAGAAAGATCCGCAGACTTGACCGTGTAGGCGTCGGGAACTCCAGCTTCCCAAACGGCGTACAGCGAAATCGTCGCAGTCGGATCGGCGGCCTTCATCGTATTGTATTCGGCAACCATCTCGTCGTCAAGGACCAGCTTGCCGGCGGCGTCTTCTGCCGCGGAGAAGGACCAGCCCACCAGTACGGCGTCGGTACGGTAGATGTTTGCAGGCAGCTTGCTGTTATCGCTCAGATCATAAGAGGCCTTTGCAGACCAGCCTTCACCGTAGAACACCTTGGCGGTGCCGGCGTGGACATCAAACGCGAATTCATAGCCGTCGGCATCCAGAGTGGCGACCACCATGGTGTTGCCGGACAGGTTCAACTTACCAGCGGTAATGGCACCGGTAATTTCCTTGCCCATCATGTCCGTCGCACTCAGCTTGTTCACGGAGTAGCCAGCCTTCGGAGTAAAGACCACGGAGAATTCAGCATCCGCAGCAGTCGGAATCTTCAGGCCACTTTCAGAGACATTGTAAGTATACGGCACCGCATTCACCGTCTGGCTCAGGGTCAAGTCGCCCTTATCAGAAGCAGTGTTCACCACGGTATAGGTGGCAGGAGTCTTGCTTTCATCCCAGATAGCAAAGATTTCTACATCAGCCGTCGGATTTTCAGCCTTCTTTTCGGCGTAGACCGCGTACATGGCAGCGTTGTATTCGGTGTAGATTTCGGAGGCCGTTGCGGTAAAGCCCCAGCCCTTGAGCGTTGCATCTGCACGGTAGACGTTCGTCGGGAGAGCCTTTGCGGTCTTCATGTTCACAGAAGCCTTGCCATTCCAGCCGTTGCCATAGTACACGTAAGTGCCCGCGGCAACATTTTCGTTCAAGGCGAACTGTACATTCGGGGCAGAAACGTCCACAGAAATCGTCACGTCGTTGTCAACAGTAATCAGGGCGTCGTTGGCCTGTGCAACAGCTGCGGCATCTCCCTTGGCAACAAGAATCGGGTTCGTTGCCATGGTAAAGCCGTCATTTGCAGTAAACTTGGCATTCAGCTTTGCAGCGGCTGCGCTAGGCACGGCCAGCTTATTGTCGACGAGAGCGAACTTCACCTTGTCGGATCCAACGGTCTGGTAAAGTTCCAGGGAACCGCTTACAGCATCCACATCAACCGTTACCATGTAGAGTGCCGGAGCTTCGGCAGTCTTCCACACCGCATACAGGGTAATGGCGCCATCCACAACAGGTACGTCAGCAGCCTTAATCTTTTGCACAAGAGCCTCGTCAAAGATCAAGGCGCCTTCAGATGCGTTCACATTCAGAGCCCAGCCCTTGAAGTCCACATCCGTGCGGTAAAGTGCAGCAGGCAAGGTGCGGCCAGCTTCATCGAGGCTCATGTTGTAAGTTTCAGAAGCCTTCCAGTCGTTTCCGTAGAAGACGTTTGCACCAGCGGCGTTCACGTTGAATACGAACTTGTAGTCATCCGCAGCATCCACAGGAATCATCAGGGATACCGTAGCAGGCATTGCTGCAGACATCATCAGGGTTGCGTCTTCAACTTCAAGCTTTTCGGCACCGTTCATGTAGTAGAGCTTTGCGCCCTCTGCGGCGGTGTAGCCAGTCTTCGTCTCATAGCTTACGGCAAAGCTGATTCCAGCCACAGCCGGAACGGTAATGCCAGTAGCGTCAAGTTCATAAGTCTTTTCGCCGTTCTTCAGGGTGATGACACCAGCAGCAATGTTGCCAGCACTTACCACAACATCCGTCTTCGTGCAGGCAGATGCATCCCATACAGCGTAAAGCTTCGTCGGAGCAGGAGTAATCGCCTTGGCGGCAGCAGCGAAGCTTTCGTCAAACTTCTTGTACCCGCTGCCAGCACCGGCGGTAAATGCCCAGCCGTTGAAGCAGGTGCCTGCACGGTATACATTTTCCGGGAAGATCAGTTCTGCTTCATCCTTTTCGATATCGAAGGACTTCTCGGCAATCCAATCCGCACCGTAGAACACATTGTCTGTACCAGCATTTACATCAAAAGCAAACTTATAACCATCGGCACCCACAGGAGCCTTGATGGTCATGTTGCCAGAAACAGTAAACTGGTGCTTGTCGTTTTCGGTCAGGGCGGCAATATTCTTGCCATTTGCATCTACGGAGTAGAAGTAGTTGTCGTTTGCGTAGGTATAGCCGTCGTTAGCAGTGAAATCGATAACCAGCTTGATATCGTTGTTGCCCTTCGGAACAGCGACGCCATCTGCGGTCACGTCGATCTTGTCATTGGTCCAGTTGGACTGGGCGATAGACATGGAGCCTTCGCTTGCACTTGCAGACTTCACCGTTACAGTTGCAACCGTTGCCGTCTTCCAAATGGCGTACAGGGTTATGCTCTTCGTTCCGTCAGCATTGTCCGTCAACTTGCTTGCAGCAGTGGCCGCGGTAACGACAGCATCACTGAACACGCTGTAGTCGGCAGTGCCGTCGGCATCCAGAGACCAGCCTTCCACAACCTTGCCGATCTGGTAAATGTTGGTGGGCAGGGTACGGGCACCGGCATCCTGGTTCAGGTTATAGGATTCTTCGCCATCCCATTCGTAACCGTAGAAGATGCGGTCACCCGTTGCAGGATTTTCATTAAAGGTAATGACATAGCCAGCAGGATCAAGGGACGTTTCGATGGACAAATTCTGGCCAACGGTCAAGACGGCGCCATTAAATGCGTCCGCAACAACCTCGCCCGCTTCATTCTTGGCAACGTAGCTTGCGCCGGCAGTTTCGGCAAAACCGGTAGCGGCATTAAAGCTTACGGTGAATTCCAGGCCAGCAACCTGCGGCACCGACATCGTCTTTGCAACAGTGTATTCGCCGCCATTGGTCTGCTTCAAGGTGAAGGTACCCTTACCGGCGTTGGCATTGGTAATTACATAGGTATCTACGCGGCAATTGGAGTTCCACACGGCAAACAGAGTATAGACGTCATTTACAGGCGTTGCCGTTGCAAGTTCACCAATCAGGGCACCGGTCAATTCCACATGACCAGCAGTTGCGTTCTCCTGCGTAGACCAGCCGACCAGGCAGGCGTCCGTGCGAGACAAGTTCATGGGCAGGCTCTTGTCTGCATCGGTAAGCTTCATAGACTTACCGGTAATAAGGGCACCGGCGATAAAGACATCACCCGTATAATTCTTGTTGAAGGAGAATTCGTAGTCAACGCCACCAACTCCGATTGTGACTTCCTTAGAGGCGTTCACAACCAGGCCATCAGTAACATCTACACCCGCAACCGTCAAAGTTCCATCAAAGGCAAAACCATCATTCGGAACAAATTCCGGAACAAACGACAGGTTCAATGCCGTACCGTTCACAGATGCCGGAACTTCAAGACCGGTACCGACATCATAAGTCATACCTTCATAAGTTAGGCTAAGGTTACCAGCAACAGGGTCGGAATTCGTAACGGTCGCATTCACAACCACGCAGCCCTCACCCACAGGTGCCCAGACGGCATAAAGCACGTTGGAAGCCTCACCTCTATTGGAACGGATAGCCTTTTCAGAGACAAAGTCTTCGTCAACCACAGTATAGGACTGTCCGTCAACAGGCTCAAAAGACCAACCCACAAGGCAAGCGTCAGTGCGATACACGTCTGTCGGAAGCGTTTCCAACATCTTAACATTTTCAGTTACAGAGCCAAAGAACACATTTCCTTCGGAATTACCCTTGAATACGATGTCATAAGTCATCGGCACAAAGTTTGCAGTAAAGGCTGCATTTCCGCTGAACGAGGCCTTTCCTGTACGACCATCAAAGGTCACATCACCGGAAGCCTTCAAGCTGCGCAAATCAGGGATAGGGGTAAAGCCATCTTTTACTTCAAATTCAGCAACATAATCCAGAGCAACATTCGGCACCTTCAAGCCGCTTGCTCCGACAGAATACCGCTTTTCTTCGCCAGCGCTGCGCTTCAAGGTCAAGTAACCCATCTTCTGGCTTTCGGCATCCAACGACACCTCAAAGTAGTTGGCATCCGCTGTCGAAGTCCACACCGCATAAAGAGTCGTCGGCTTCGGATCAGCAGCTTCATAAGCAGCCAGGAACGAAACATCGAATTGTTCGAAACCTGTAGTAGCGTTAGAAGCAAAGCCCCAAACCATTTTATGACCAGGACGATAAAGCTTGGGGAACGTACGTTCGTCTTCACTCATGCTCATATCGTAAAGCTTAGATTCCACCCAGTTGTCGCCATAGAACAGGTCGTCCGTATCTGTTGTATTGACTGCAAAATTGAGGGTGCGAGCATCTGCAGTTACAGGAGCCTTGATATTGGCATTACCCGTAATTGTCAGCTGTCCATTTTCAATCGTCCCAAGAACGTTACCGTCGGAATCCACAGTGTAATAGATTCCATCTTCATTCAAGGTATAACCATCTGCAGCGGCAAACTTAACCAGCATGGGCAAGCGATTTGCAGGAACAATGAGGCCGGCTGCAGGAACATCGTGGTCAACCATGACACCGTAACCGTCTTCCTGGGAAAGGGTCAAAGTACCAGCGCCCGTATTTGCGGACTTGATGGTGTAGGTGGCGCGAGGTTCGGCGGGGTCAGCCCAAACGGCATACAAGGTAATCTTTGCATCCGAGGTGGCGGCAGCCTTCTGTTGGAATTCTTCGACATTGTCGTCCGAAATCTTGGAGAAACCTTCCGTAGCGGTAGCGGTAAATGCCCAACCCTTAAGGACCTTGTCTGTGCGATACACCTGTGTCGGCAAATTGTCGCCATAGCCCAGGCTGGCAGAAACGGCATCGGTCCAGCCGGCACCGTAGAACGCATCCTTCGTGTCGCTGACGTTGGCATTGAAGACCAGGGCGTAGCCGACCTTGCTCACGTCAGCCTTTACAAACAGGTTGTTCGTGACAACAAGAATGTTGTCGTCGATGACTTCACCGAAGGGCACGCCCTGCAGATCCACGGTCACCAGGGTGTTACCGTAAGCATAGCCGATTTCCGGCGTTACGGAGACAGTAAACGTGTTGTTTGCGGCAGTGGGAACCTTAAGGCCGGCACTGGTAATCGGATAGGTCAGAGTTTCGTCGCCACTAGTCTTCGTTACGGTCTGCTTCAAGGCAAGCGTAGCGATGCTGGCATCATAGTTTGCCACCACGTAAGTTGCAGGGCTCTCTTCTACATTCCAGATGGCATACAGGGTCAAGTTTCCGAGTTCTCCCGCAGCCTCGGCTTCGGCCTTCTGGGCCTGGTAGGCGGAGTACATGGCACTGTTGAATTCGGTATAAATCTTGCCAGCATCCTTTTCGGTGGCGCTAAAGGCCCAACCCTTAAGGATAGCGTCTGCACGGTAGATATTGGCAGGCAGCGTCTTTTTCGTGGTATAGTCGACAGAGGCCTCGTCGCTCCAGGTAAGATCCTTGGAACCGTAGAACACCAGCGCGGTACCAGCGTTTGCGGCAAGGTTGAACGTCAATTCCGGAGATTCAGCCGTTACGGCAACGTTGACGTTGTTGTCGACGGCAATGGTCACGTCATTGGCGAAGGAGGCTGCTTCACCATCACCCTTCTTAACGGAAAGGGGTGTTGCAGACAGGTTGTAGCCGCTGTTTGCGGTAAACTTGGCCTTGATGCCAAAGCCACCGGTCACGTTGGGAACCTTCAGCTCGCCATCGGTCAAGGTGAACACCACGTCCTCGGCATCATCGCCGGAGCCAATGGTCTGGTACAGGCTCATGGAACCCGTTGCGCCGTCGGCATCGACCGTCACGGTGTAGTAGCTATTTTCTACAGAGGGGGCCTTCCATATAGCGTACAAGGTATAGGCATCGTCATCGTTCTTCGCCACGCCAGAAGAAATCAGTTGCTGTACAACCTCGGCATCGAACGTCTGCTTTGCGGTAGACGCATTGGGATACACGGCCCAGCCGGCAAGTTCCTTTTCGGCACGGTAAATCTTGGAGGGCAGGACACGCGCGGTCTCGCTCATGCTGATATCGTATTCAGCGGACTTCTTCCAATCGTCGCCAAAGAACACATTGTCGTCGCCAGCATTCAAACTGAAGACGAACTTCAAGGTACCGGAGGATACCTTCGCAGTCATTTCGTATGTCTTGGCAGTCTTTGTTCCACCGTTGCCATCGTCATAGAGACCTACAAAGCTGTAATCGGCAGCAACAGCCACATTCTCGCCGACACCGTTCACGACAACACCGTCAGCATCCTTGGCGTCTACGGCAATATCGGAGTCAGGAACAAGGCTAAAGCCAGTCTCGGCAACGAACTTGACGATCATCTTGGCACCAGCAGGAATCGTTACGCCAGCATCTGCAACATCCAGCTTGATGTCGCCCTGTTCAAGAACAAAATGACCTTCAACGGCATCGTTGGTGGCAACAACACTGACGACGTTCGGAGTGCAGGATGCGTCGGTTGTCCAAGCCGGGTAAAGATTGTAGACCAGCTTGGACGCGCCATCGGGACTTTCAGCGGGAACGTTCACCGCAGGGGCATCAGCCAAGGCGGCAAGGAAACCATCCTCGTCAACACTGTTGAACCCGGCAGTAGCGCCATCCTCGAAAGCCCAGCCAGCAAAGCAGGCGTCTGTACGGGCGACCCCAGCGGGCAGAGCCGTAGCGGAATTACCGGCAACATCGTCCAGGCCATCGACCCAGGCAGAAGTCCTGAACACCACAGCCTTGGATTCAGGAATGTTGAAGGCAAAGTTGTAGACGGCGGGAACGAACGCGGCTGTAACTACAAACTGTTCAATATTTCCAGGATCGCTGGAACCATAATATGCGTTACCAACGAGGTAAGCCTCATCATCCTTGTCTGCGGCCATGGAGGTCGAAGATTCGTGGTGATGGATAACCTCGATAGATTCATTCAGATAGCCGCCATCTGCCACGGCCGAGACAAACACGGGGTAGCCTTCGCTAGCATACGGCAAGATAATTTCACCGGACTTGCCAAGATCATGGTTGAAGGATTTTCCGTCAAAGGTCTGGGAAATAGAGACCGAACCATTAACCAGTGCAGTGGAAGTCATAGCCTGCCCTGCACGCACGCCGGCCAGGACAACCACATTGTTGAAAGGATTCTTAGTCAGCGGTGCACAAGCGGCACCTTCAACGCGATCTTCCCACACTGCGTACAATGCGGTGGGAACATCGGCGTCATCGCTAAAGTCGAACATGTTGTTCTTATCGAATTTGGTGTAAACAACATCATCGGCTGTACGCTTGCCAACACGCTTTTTGGACCAGCCGCTAAAGCACTTGTCTGTGCGGACCGGTTGCCAGGCAGTAATATTATCGGCATCAGCAGGCAACGTTGCAATATCCAAGACCTGCTCTGTAACAGCATTCTTCGTAAAGAACACCTTGGATGAATCCTCCGCACCCAGGTCAAGGTCGTACTTCACATAGTAGGGGCCCTTAGATTTAAACGTTACATTGTACCTTCTAGGTCTGTAACCATCAAGAACATCAGAACCGGCATCGTTCAGCACAATCGTTGCCAAATTTCCATCAAGAACAAGGTCACATGTTATTTTATCAACAACATAGCCATCTTCAGGTTCAGCAACAACAGTAACAGGGAAAGACCCACAAGGATCTGACGCACTCACTCCACTAGCATCTTCTGCACAAGGAACTTGCATTTCATAAACGGGTTCTCTGCCTTCTGCAGCGACATTCTTAAACTTATGAACCAAATTTTCATAAACTGGATTATCCGATTCATCTACACCTGTCGCCAACATCTGTTCAAAATACAGTGTACCATGGCCATCTGTTCCCAAGCTGTATGTTACATTGCGATCTGGTTTGTCATACCCACCATCACAAGCAACGTCAAAAGCAATCGGGTAAAGGACATTGGTTTCACTAGGATTCAAGAAATCAATTATGTAATCCAGATAAGCTGCCACTTCCCCTTGTTTTCCATCATTTTCAGCTAGAGTACTCTTAGTCCCCCAAAACACACAACCCTTATTTGAATACAGCTTAGCACGATTTGTAAAAAAACGTTCTCCTTCCATACTGTATGTTTCGGGACGGAAAGGCCAATTGTCCCCATAAGACTCATTCGTCACAAACACATCAACGCCACTCAAGCCAGGGGCATTCACAGGAGATGCAAACTTGATCGAATAATTCATCACCGAATGATTAAATGTAAACGTCGGAGATCCAGCATACCTGGGATTAATGGAGAAGGTCGTATCCGTTTCGGACACGGTCAACTTAGCGTTATCCTTTTCATTCTCCGATGTTTCGGCATCTTCATCGGCATAGCTCAAACGGCTAACGAAATATCCTGCATCAGAAATCGTCTTTACGTCAAAAACAAATACATCATCGATTTCATTCCTAAACGACGTTCTCGGAATGTCTATGTAGTAGTATGAGTTTCCATTGGACTCATCCACACCAACCTTAAACGGATGGACATACTGGTTCTGACCAACTTTTTGTACAAGATGCAATTGGCCATGAAAATCGCCTTTTACGATAATTTTCAGAGAATTATCTGCGCAGTCCGTATAATTCTCGTTTGTCCAATAAGCATAGGCAGAAAGGCTGTTACCCTCAGGAATCGTTCCTGTTTGTTGGATAACGGTCTTCAAGTCGCCCACTTCATCGGCATTCTTTGTCGCACCCCATCCAAGAAGTTCAGGACAACCTGCAGCATATACCATAGGAGTTTCATCTTCCACCGTCAAGGTACGAGTCCAAGACGACCACCCCTCCCCAAAGAACAGGTTTGCACTGCTGGGAGCAGTGCTCACATCAAAGGTGACGACATACGGAATCGCAGACACATTCGGCGAAAGAACCAGCTGGAAATCACCCGGATTCTTGTCGGTTTTGTAGATACCCGCCATAACGGAGTCCAGCAAAATCTTTCCTGCGGAGGGGCTAACATTTTTTCTAACCCAGTAGTATCTGTCATAGTCACTAGCCAGGTCATTCGAAGAAACAATGTAATCCAAATTGGACGTCTTGGAGGTCAAACTGGCATCGTCCTTCAAGCCAAACGAAATATCGTAAGAATCAAACGTATAGCCGGTAACGTCAGCAGACGCATTCTCCAACATAAACGGTCGTGCCTTGGAACTTGACGACATAAATAAAGAATTTTCACCGTAAGCCTCTTTATTTCCATCAGCGTCATACACATAAGAGTCAAAGTCTATGCCGAACTCTAAATTATAATTGTCATCGATTCGCTTTACCGTGGTATAAATAAAATCACTTGTATAATCGCCGATATATTCTTCGGTAGAATAATCAACATATATCGTGCTGACGCGTTCGTCCAACCAAATGTCACCAAAGGTTTTCGGAACTTGGACTTCATTTTCCCCTGCCTTGATAAAATAAGGTTTCAAGTAAGAATCTGCGAAGCCTTCTTGAGAGACTACAATCCACGGAATCATTACGCCCATTACGTGCGCATCCACATCACGGATTTTCTCGACTTTTTTTCCAACAAAGTGTATTGTATAACCTGCGATAGCATCTGCCGACGTAATTTCGATGAAATCACTTTCACCACAGTAATACACATTGGATTTTGTACACACCCTATAGACAACATCGAAAGCAACAGGTGTTCTAGCGTAATAATAAGTATATCCATCATACACCGTAGATGCACTTACCGGTTTACTGCTACCCTCCCAGTATTCTTCACCAGACAAAAGGCCTTTGAAAAACTCAACATCATCCGGATTAAGCTTATGGGTGTAATCAGTGAACACATAAACAAAATATTCACCCGTAACCCCTCCAACCACCGGGTAATTTTTATCCACAAAAGAGTCAGCAAATCGTTCGTCCGAGTAAAAAAGCCCTACGTCAAATGCAACATAGTTAATGAATTTATAATCATCCGTAGCAAAGAAGGGAAGTCCATCCTTGACACCATCTGCACGACTCCAACAATTCAGCGAGTACTCTTTTTGATCTTCTTCGGGCGCCCAGATCAAGTAACCATAATAACTTAGTCTATTCAAAACTGCAGCAAAAAGATTGGTTTTCATGTCTGTTTCAGAAATCACACCATTTGTATACTGACCTAATGTTCCCAAAATCGGAACACCACCAGTTGTATATTCAAGTACGCCCGTTGCAGTCAAAGAACCGACCGCGTTGCGAAAATTTTGGTAGCCGTAAGATGAACTACTTTCCCAATAATCACGAGCAAGATTACCAATACCGGAGACCACAACGGCGTCACTGGTTCCATAGTGATAGTTGCTGTAAAATTTTCTACCATTAGAAATGGTACTTTCACCGACAATATAGCCTGCAGTTCCACCCGTTAGATTACCCTTGCTAAAGGTGGATTGAATACGACAGTTTCCTTTAAAATTTGACAGAGACCCTGCAATACCGCCAACAGTTCCCGTAGATGTGATGTTTCCAACGAAGGAACTTTTTTGTATATCAAGCTTAACGTAGGACGACGGGTAAGAGCCTTCTCCCAAAATGCCACCAAAAGAACCCGTAGATCCGGATATATTTGCACTTACTTCCTCGTTTTCAAAGGATACGCGAATCCCAGAGTTCGAAGGTATTTCAAGATACCCAACTTCACCGCCAACCTTAGCATCGGCAGCACCTTTCAAGGTTCCGCTAACCTTATTCCCAGAAAAACTGAAGTCCCAACTAGACGCTTCAACATTCGCAACAAGGCCACCAGCAAACGCAGCTCCCGTAGCCATGGAAATGTTAACCGTGTTGCCCACAGTATTGCTCGTGAAATTGCTAGCAAAGCCAATAAGACCCCCAACATAAGTACCACCGGACACCGTCATATCGACCACATGTCCAGACAACCCATCCACAGGAAGAGCGGAAAATCCAAACAATCCACCAATGTAACTGGGATTTCCTCTGCCATCGACTTCACTAGTAAGGGACTGCTTGACATTCACCTTTGCACCACTAGCAACGGAAAAATCTTTTGTAACCGCACCAGCGACACCACCCAAATACACATCCTCTGTTGATTCGCCATGATTTGCGGAGGACGCCATAATCTTAGCGCCATTAACGACAAGGTTCCCATTCAAAATAAGAGAATCCGCCTCGCCAGCAAAGCCACCGGCAAGCCTACCATCTACAGACACCGCTCCGACAGTCACGCCGCTTACATATTTTCCCATTCCAAGAGTGGAGCCGGATCTACCGATTACACCGCCGGCGTAATCACCAACAATTGCAGATTGAGATCCGCCAACAGTCACATCGGTAAGTTCAACACGTTCCCTAGCAGATCCAATAAGACCACCAGCAGCATGTTCTGCATTAACTTTCACATTATTTACAGTAACTTCAGTCAATTCACCTAACGCAAACGAGCCAAAAAGACCACCCGCAGTACCCGTGCTCGATATGACGGTAGAATTTTCAACCGTTACGTTGCTAACGACAACCTTGTCTCCACTCCAATCTTGAGATTCATAGCCAACAGTAGCGGCAATGACACCAGCCTTTCCGCTCTCACCCGTAACTTCAATATAAGCTCCATCAAAGGTTACGTTTTGGATAGTTCTAAGACCAAAATCTCCACCTACGTCTCCGAAGAAACCACCAAGCCAACCATCGCCTACATAGCACAGTCCTGAAATAGTTTTATTATTACCATCAAAGGTAACATTGCTGCGCCCATACACTCCCAACGGGGAAAAGTCTGAGGTGACACATTGTCCATTTGCATCTCGTCCACCAAAATTAATATTAGAACCTAACTTGATTTTTGCTAAGTAAATCTGTCTAATGATGCCGTCGATACTACCGGCGTACACCTGCTCGTCATTTACATCATTCCATACATAGCCGTCTTCACAACCAAAACCATCTTCATCAGGAACACAAGACCAGTTCTCATAACACGACCTGCTACCTGTAGAGGGATTCGAAGCACCCGCAACCTGCGACAAAATTATGGAGTAATCCGAGACGTCGTACTCCAAGCAATACCAGTAATTGGTTCCGCCAATATTTACGGCAGATGCGGCACTCGCCAGAGCAAGAGTTAACAGGGCCAACCATTTTGAGAACTTTTTCATACGAAGTTCCTTTTTAAAAAACACAACAAAGCGGGGGCCACGGCGTGGCTCCGCTGATTTTCGCAAAATTTAGTCATTTGTAAGAAAATTTTAAAGTATTTTCATACAAAAGAATCATACAATTGTGAGAAAATTGTGGATAAACTGTGTTTTTTTGCATGGATTTACATTTTTTACCTAATCCGTTGACACTCAACGGGTTAAAACACGAACCAGGCGATGGAGAACGCTCCACTCATAGAGTACAAAAACGCCCCGCGAAAGGGGGCGATTCTGCGGTCAGGACTTTGCGATCCGGGCGTCGGTGAGGTTTACTTCACCACGACCTTGGCGGTGGCCGACTTGCCAGCGGCGCTGACCTGCAACATGTACACGCCGCAGCGAGGGGCAGCCATGTTCAGCTGGTTGCGGCCATCTGCTACGGTGACGTTCACCGCGGAGACGATGTTACCCTTGAGGTCCATCAGAGTGGCGCGGGCCTTGATGCTGGAGGCCATGCCCGCCACGTCAAAGGAGACGGACAGCTGATTGCCCAGCGGAATTGCGCGGAGGTTCTTCAGCATATCGGCGGCGGCAACCCGGACGTTCCTGGTGACTTGCACCGTGGCGGTGGTGCCTGCGGCCTTCAGCATCACTCTGAGGGAATCGTCGGCAAGCAGCTCACTGGTGCTGCCATCGACTGTTACGTAGAGGTGATAGCCAAAGGCGGCCAATTCGCGGAGCCCGTCAAATTTCAGGTATCCAAAGCGGTCGCTGGACGCGGAAAGGGCAACCTTCCATTCGTAGGCATCTGAAATATCCTTGCTAGAATTCGGCGCAGCCTTGATGGCCTTAGCAAGCAAGCGCTTGCCCTCTACAATCCCAAAGGATACGCTTTCGCCCATGCCCATGGGCGGCTCCGAGAGTTCGCAAGCCTCGCCTACACCCAGCACATTCCAAGTGTCCTTGTGACCGCTTACATCCGAAAGCTCCGCACGAATCGCCCAGTCTCCAGCATTCCTTGCCTTGGCTAAGGCGCGGCGCTTTGCCGCGATTCCCGCAGCGCTATCCATTGCAAAGACCGGAGTGTCCTTCAAGGCAACTTCCCGCGGGCCGTTCGCATAAACCCATGCCGCCTGATAAGGCTCAAGCGTATTCGGGTAAACGTAATTGGAAATCTCATCATCCCAAACAGCCACCTCAAGCGAATCCGGAACATTCACGCGCCATCCATAAGGGTTTGCCACCATGTTCCATCCGCTGTAGACGCTGTCCAGCTTCCATTCCGCTTCAGGCACGCTCTCGCCGATTGACATCAGCGGCAGCTGACGCCCTTCGAGGGAATTGTACCAGTAGCCTCTCGTATATTCAACTTCGCCTAAGCGGGTCAGCTTCTGGTACTGCCAGAAATCGCCATAGTTGGCATATTCATCCCACCAGTAGAAGAGTTCGTCTCCATCCCAGGAGATAGCATCCATATCCACGGCGGCAAGCGATACCATCTGCCATTCATCCTTTTTAGTTGCGATTACTATCGGATCAACAACCAACTGGGTCTTTTTATAGGCAACCCCGTTCTCGCTACGGACGCTCACGACAACATTGTACTTACCTGCCGGAAGCGGATAAACCATTACCTCGGCAACATGGGGTGCATTTTTCACAACGCCGGATTGAGTCGTTTCCTTAATGGTATCACCAGCCGCATTTATCACGACGACGTACACTTCAAACTCCTGGTCCTTCTTCAAGTCCGTAGGAACCTTCACCTGAGCCGCGGCACCATTCATTGCCATGGCTGGAGTTCCAATCACAACGGAGCCGGAATCGGAGGGAAGCTCAATATCCGGAATCGTATCCTCAGGGACCGTATCCTTTGCCACAGAGTAATAAGGAGTAAACACGCCATCATAAAGGTAATAGAACGAGAAATTTTCATCCCTAGCAAAAACAGCACTTTCACCGGATTCCTTTCGTACAAACAGTACGGAGTCCACAACAAATTCCGAACCAGGAATACTGCGCAAAATAAACGAATGTCCATTTGTATGTCTCGGTAAAATCATCGTACCGTTTGCGCTAAACCTGTGCATTTGGACAAGTTCGGAATCACCTTCAGTTAATGTTTCCTCAAATTGCAGATAATCTTTTTCGGCATCCAGCCAGAGAATGTCATAGCCGCCCTGACCGACACACTGTTCCGTACTTCCCCAAACGGCGTAAAGCTTGCGGCCCTCGAGGGTGTTACGATAAATTTCATCGCCATAGGTCATGGTGCGGTACTCGTAATCCTTGGCGTCGGGCTGAACAGACCAGCCAAGCACACAGGAATCAGCCGTATAAATCCAGGACGGAAGAACCACCTCGTCATCAACGTCCATTACAGAGACTTTTTTCATTCTCGAATTTTCGCCGTACAAGACCTTATCCGACGAAGTATTCAAATCCAAAGTCACATCGATATATGGCTTAAACACGGCATTCAACGAATACCCATGATATTCTTCAAATACAGTCGTAAACGTCGTATCGTTTTCATTCAGCGGAATGATTTCGCCCTCAACATCATCTGCAGTTTCTCCTTCGTCCGTATTCCAATCTTTCAGAATCAGCCTTGCAAGCTTGTAACCCTCGGCAGACTTTGCGCTCACATGGAATTTGACGGGGTCAGATACAAAAGGAATCCAAAGTGTTCCATCATCCTTGAAAGGATGCTGAACCGTAATCTCTTCGCCCTTGGAATTTTTGTAAGACTGCCACAAGGAAATTTCACCATCTGGAGCGCCATTTTCAGATTCAAGCTTACGAGTAAGGACGACAGTGCTGATGGTTTCGCAAGTTTCAGCACCCAGATTCTCCCATTGGCTGTACAGAGGGAAAGTTTCATCTACAACATCCACACGATTCAACAATTCTAACGTCATCTCATTCCACAACCGGTCACGGGTAATTGACGCACCCCAGCCCATGAAACATCCACGATTGCTTGCCAAAGATGGGAAGACACGTCTATCAGATTCCAGCGAATACTCCTCAGCATCCCAGTCGCCCACGAGGAACGTGTTATCCGGAGTCCCTTCAAGGCTAAAATCAACCTTATAAGGAATCGCCTCGTATTCGGGAACCACGGATATTTTAGCATCTTTCACCTCAAAGCTTCCATCAGTCCGGCCTCCAGCTTTGCTAGCCGCATGCAGTAAATTTTGCAAATGCAGCGTATCTTCAGCACCCAGGGATACTTGCCAACTTACATCGGGAGGAATCCTTGCGGTAGCACTTGCTTCTATAGCGCCTTTTATCGTCTCGGTCAATTCCTCAACACTTCCCAAATCCGGGCGATTCACTTCTATAGGAGCAGCAGACGCTCCGCTACGTAAGGCGACAGTCGCAGTATAACCGGTCATCCTGTAACCGGTTGCCGCTTCCGGCAAGAAATCAGCAGCAAACAGCGCTTCCGAATACTTATAGCTATTATAAGAGTCCAGCATCACGTTTTCTACAACCGTAACTCTATCATCCATTGTTGAGCCAAAAGCCTTGAACACCAAGGGAATTTCATCAGAGCTTTCCAGGGTCACGGGAATAAAGTCATCGGACTTTCTATAAATAAAGTAAACGACATCGCTTTCCATTTCAATCTGGTCAAACCAAGAAATAAAAGTCAAAGGACTGTCTTCTACAAAATTTTCCGTTATCGGACCAGAATAACATATTGGAGCAGGAGCTACGCCGGGCATACCGTATTCTACACCAACAGCGCAAATACGAGCAATTCTTAGTTTTTGTAAAGTATTTTTGCCGTCATTAGAAACCGCAACAACCTTGGGAAGCAGCACGTCAAACTGATTCGTAGAAAAGGAGTCCACCCTATTGCGAAGGAAAATAGGCGAATACGCTTCCCATTCTTCAAAGGCAACGTTAGAACCATTATCAAAGTCTGCGTCATTAAAGTTATCTAAATCACCAGCAGCGTATTCTCGATACAAGTACTTAACTTTGTATGTTTTCGAGACACCTGCACTCAGTTCCGTATTTGGTTCCGTAAAGACTTCTGCCAACGATTTAGGAACATCATTCTGCGCATAAAATAGGCTCTTCGATAAATTCTGAAGAACTTCAACATCTTCAGCATTCAGCAAGCCTTTGTTGTCTGTATATATTTTTAAGAGAGCGGCATCCAGGGCATCATCAATATAGACAAATTCAAGATTGCCTATTTTTTTCAAGTTATCAAGGTCTTCCGAGGACAGTTGTCCATAAACATCCTTGAAGTCTATAGTCACGGTTCTAATCGGGGCTTCATACTCCGTACTAGGATAAGGAAGATTTCCATTTTTACCATCTTCATAGGACCAATATTGGTTGCCGTTCATGCTGGCTGCAAACATTGGCGTTTTCATATCCTGTTCGTCAATAACACCATTCCTAGCATAAGAACCATCAGCAAGTGCAATCCCACCCTTTCTGAAATTAACAAAGTCTCCAGTTGCAGCAACTTCAGCAGTTGCATTTCTGAAATTGTTGCACATATAATAATCAGCTCCAACAATCCATTCATCTTCTGTCATGGAGGCAACACCCAACACGGCATTTTTCATATTGGGAAGTTCTTCTGAAATTTCGTAGAAATAATTACCATTTGCATATTTATTATCAAAATCCGTGGATATTTGTGATCCCATCAAATAGCCAACGAACGACTTGCTAGCGCTGGGCGCAGCTAAGTAACCCACCACAGAATTGTGATCAATCGAGTAATTCAAATCTGTTTCGGAATTGTAGACTGCGCCAACAACACCTCCTATATAAATTTCAGCAGGTGCCACCCCCTCTCCGCAAGCTGCCGAACTATTTTCAACAACACTAGCCTCTACGGTATTCTGCATCAAAGTCAATCTCGCATTATTTACATAGCCAACAATGCCACCCATATAGGATGTTGATGCACAGCTATTCCTGACGCTGCCGTTAAACTTCACATCACTGATTTCAAGGTACATTCCCTTTACATACTCATTGGCAATGGCTTGCCCCACAACACCGCCCATATAAGATCCACCTTGTATGTCGGCCTTGACGGAACCATGTATATATAGGGTATTAGCAAAATCAATGTAGCCTACGACACCGCCCAAGGAGACATTTGCGGTGTAATCAGTATTTTTAACAATTCCGCCATCGACGTCAAAATTTTCCAGGTTCATTTCTTCGGCGTACGATTCAACATGCAAGAAACCAATCAGGCCACCTAGATAAGCCTTCGGCGCTACAGCCACGGCACTTCCATTTCCATTGTCAGAACCAAACAGAACAGAAGATGAAGAAACCGTCACGCCTTCGAATTTCACATTTGCCGCTTCACCAATTACGGAACCCGCGTAGAAAGCACTTGCGGTAGAATTCACCACCTTCACATTTTTAAAGAAGGCATCATAACCAACCCTGGCGGCAACTACACCTGCTGCAGAATTTCCTGTGGAATTTTTCACAGCAACATAAGCATTGTCAAAAGTTACATCACTAACAAGAACTCCACCTACACCGCTTAAATTTCCAAAAAAACCGGCATCATTACTTCCACGAGTCGATCCATCTGCGGTATAGCAGAATCCTGTAATCGTATGGCCGTTTCCGTTAAAGTTCGGAATCATGCCGCCAAACGTCAGCGGTTCCAGGTCATAGACGCATTTCCCGGTAGCTGCATCAAAGCCGCCAAGGTTCAACGAAGTTTCCAATTCAACGGCGTTGCTGGAAGCTGAGCCGATGGATATTTCCACTTCCCTGGTAATGCATTCGGCAAGGCGCTTCCAGTCAAGGTCAACGGAGCAGCCTGTTTCACTAGGCGTTCCCAATTCATCCTGCTGAGTAATGGAGAATTTCATCGAGGGGCCGCTTCCGTCGTTCACCGACGATGAAGACAGCGAAAACAGGGGGACGTCACCACCAGCTGCTTGAGAAAATGCGAAGCCTGCAAGGGCAAAGCATAGGATCGAAATAAACTTAAACAGTTTCATCAGCGCCTCACGAAACGGTTAAAGGTTCTCTAAGCTAAAAATACATTTTTCTTGCGTTTCCTTGCACAAAAAAAAGCCCTCGGAGTGCTGAATCCGAGGGCAATAATTTTTATCTGCAGAGCGCTACTTCACCATCACCTTGACGGCGCTCATCTGGCTAGCCACCTTAAGCTGCATAAAGTAGACGCCAGCCTTGGGAACATTCACAGCGATGCTGTTGACGCCTGCCGCAGCGGTAAAGTTACCCGAGGCCACCATCTTGCCGTTTACACCAACGAGAGTGTAGCGGGCGGCAGCGCCTGCCAAGTTCTCGGCGGCATTGAACTGCATCTGGAGTCCGCCATTGGACTGGACCAGTCGCAGGTCGCGGAGCCTATTTGCAGCGCCTGCCGCAACGGCCTTTGCTGCGGGAGCTACGCGGACCGTAGCCTTCTTCGCGGACTTTGCAAGGGACACCTTTACAGACTCACCGGCCTTAAGCTCAGAGGACTTTCCGTCTACGGTTACAGACAAGGTAAGACCAAGGGCTTCGAGATTTTCGAGACCTTCGAAACTCAGCAGGGCGTCGCGGTTGCCGTTTGCGCTAAGGGACAGCGTCCATTCGTATTCATCGGCGGCGGCCTTTACGAACTTCGCCAGTTTCTTGTTACCATCCAGCATAGAAAGGCTTACGCGGTCGCCCATGCTCGTAGGCGGTTCATCCAAGGTTTCTACATCGGAGCCTGCGCCGATCATGTTCCAGGCGTCGCGCTTGCCGTTTACATCTACAAGGGTCGGCAGCAAGGTCCAGTTCTTGGCAGAGGCCTTGCCCAGAGTCTTACCGGCCGATTTGCCCAGAGCAAGAGCGCCCTTCTTCGCCATATCAGTCTCGACATCGGCAAAGGTAAAGGTGGGGGCCGCAGAGACACGCATGGTGGTATTGGAAGTCGCCTTCACCCAAACGGCCTGATAGGGGCCAATCACAGAGGGGATCCTGTAGCCTGCCTCGGGGTCAAAGTACCAGAAGGTAAATTCGCTGCCATCATCGGTCTTGGCGTTGCTCAGGTCAACGTACCAGCCGTAGGGATTTGCCACCAGGTTCCAGCCGCTGTAAAGGCTATCCAGCTGCCATAGGATTTCGGAGTTCACCGCGCCGGTCGCCTCGCGAAGCACCAGGGGCTTGCCCTCGGAGGTTCCGTACCAGAAACCGCGCGTAGCATCGATTTCGCCACCTTCGAAGGCGCGATACTGCCAATAATCGCCAATGGGATTCGTTTCGTCCCACCAGTAGAAGCTGGCGTCGCGGCCCCAGTCGACGTCATCGGATTTCAAGGCGGCGAGCGAAACCATCTGCCAGCTCCTGGGCTGCACCTCAATCGCAGAGGCGATTTCAAATTCACCGGTAAAGCTGTCAGAAACATAGTCGTTAGCCACGATCAGCTTTACCTCGAACTTGCCCATGGGCGCAGGAATCATTTCCCAGAGGCCGTGGCCGCTAACCTCGGAAAGAGAATCCACCAGCACCGTGTCGGCTATGACACCATATTCGCCGGTAACGACGACGCGGACTTCCGTCCTGGTATCAGCCACCACATTTTCCAGGCCGAAATCCAGGCGAATGGCGTTGCCGGACTGCTCCACCTTGGGAGCTACGATCATATTCTTCACAAATTCGTAGCTGCTGGAGCTTTTCGGCTCGCTGCTGGAGCTTTCCGGGTCCTTGGCACTGGAACTACTGCTGGATTCAGGTTCGCTGCTAGAAGATTCCGGTTCCTCGACGCTGGAACTGCTGCTGGCAGGGGCGGTTTCGTATACGGCGTAAACCTTTGCATTCTCGGTAACGGATTTTCCGCCTGCAGTCCAGCCAACAAAGACATAGCCTTCGCGAGAAGGGGCCTCGGGGGGCACAGCGGCAGAACCGTATTCCACCATCTGGGCATCACCAATCTGAGCCCCTTCGGGAGTCAGGAACACCACTTCGTACTTGACCTTTATGGAGTCGTAAACCGCTTCGTAGGTAACATCACCTTCAATTGCCGCAACCTCAGGATTCCAGCCAATGAAAGTATAGGTGTATTCCGCGGTAGCCGGGCGTTTAATGCCAACCGGCACAGAGGCAATCTTGCCGTAGGCCACGGAATCCTTGCCAAGTTCCGCACCATCAAAGTCAACGAAATTAACCTCGTAGCGAATCGCCACGTATACAGCGTTCACCTCCAAAGCACTCTTCACCTCTACGTAGCTGGAATCATCCCAGCCCACAAAAGCATAACCCGTACGAGCCGGAGCCTCGGGCGCCACCGCGGCAGAGCCGTGCTCCACGATCTGGACTTCGCCAATCAAGGACTCAGCAAAGCCAAGGAATTTCACCTCGTAGCTGTTGATTACATAATCCGCCTTGACCGTCAAGTCTTCCAGGACGTTGTCAAAGGCCACGTCCCAGGTTCCAGCAAAGGTATAGCCCTCTATCTCGGGCATCTCCGTTTCTGCGGGGGGCTCGGCAGCACCGCCATCGGCAACCTCACGCTGCACAATGGTATTATCTTCCGCATCCACAAAGGTCACGATGTGGGTAGTGGAGTTGGGCTTAACAAACATATTCTTGGCATCGGCAAAAAACGGCAAGTTGCTGTTCTTGCCCATCACAAAAGTCCATGCGTAAGGGTCTTCGTCGGTACCGGCAAAAGCCCCGTTCATAAGGCCCGCAAAAGAAGACTTCTGCATATTTGCTGCCAGCTCCGTTCCGTTATGATGGACATCGGTGTACTTTTTTTCGTCACCGTTGCGCATCGTATAGTGGAAGGCATCGTTAGCGGCCCACCCGGCGGTCTCATCGTTGCCCGTATAAAGAACGCCGATGGGACCCGCTGATTCGTTCTTGCCGAAATGGTAATTGGAATTAAACGTCGCCGTAGAGAAGATGGAGTCCGAACCCATCAGGTAACCCACCTTCACAATATCCGACGGACCGGCAACAGTAACGGCGGTGACATCGCCTATGGTATAGGTCTTGGCAATCGTCTGGTTTGTTGCGGTACTGTAGTTGGCTCCCACCAGGCCACCCACCAAAAGTTCATCACCGGCAAAGGCGCCAATAGCAGAAATAATGCCCGTCAGGCCAACATTTTCGATAAGGGCCAGCTCGCGGCAATAACCGCACACGCCGCCAATCATCGTTTTCTTGACATTCGTAGTTGCAGGCTTCGAAGATGCCGCGGTATTGTAATTGATGAGCATATTGCCTTCGGCGTTGGCTACGATGTTTTCAAAGCTGATCGGCTTGCCGCCTTCCGCCTCGGTATAGGCGCCAATAACGCCACCGGCGCGAACGTGGTTCAAGCTGTCGTTAATGACGATCTTACCCGTAAACAGCAAATTGGAAAGAGTCAAGCTTTCCGTTCCAGAAGCGATATTTGCGGAACCCAAAAAGCCACCAATGGAAAGCGTATCAAAGGAAATATTTGTATTTGGAGAATTTTTGGTATCGGCAGCCGTTTTCACGTCGGACGTGATAATTACAGAAGCCGTATCCCTGTCCAAGCCATGTTCACCCATGGCAAGGCAAGTCGCACCGGCGATACCGCCCATGTAAGTTTGCATGTGCAAATCCTTGACTGCCTTGGCAGAGGCCGCGACCCTGATATTGCCAGAAGCCTTGGAGTCGAAGATAGAGACAAAGTCATCAACCTTCGTAGAACTGACGCAATTGTTGCCATAGCCAAGGATACCGCCCACGTAGTAGCGATAATTGCCAGCCGTTTCGATGGAATCCAGAATATTCACATTGGCGGAGCTCTGATCGATAACCACACTCATGCGGGCAATCGACGAGTCTCTTCCGACAAGGCCGCCCACGGTAATCATGTCCGGGGACCGGGCTTCCCCGATCACGCCATCAAAGGAGCTGCGGATAATCGACACACGGCCTGGAGTAGGAGCGTTATCCTCGTCAATGTATTCCGGCATCGGTGTGCCATACTCGTTATAGTAGACAGAAGCAAAGCCTACAAGGCCACCCATGGCGCTACCGCCAGAAATCATCGAGGGTAGCGTTTCGCCGACCTTGACCTTGGTGTAAACCTTTACATTCTCCATGGATTCAATAGAAGCGTAAAGCATGCCAACGGCGCCACCCAAGGTGGAGCGATGTCCAGAGGCAAGATCACGGACTTCCACCTTGATGGAATCATCCTGAAGGGTGGGGTCCTTGTTGGTGCGGATCGCCACGCCCGCAATACCGCCAAGGAATACGTTATACGGAGTATTCAAGACAACGTATTCAGAGCCAGCGTAACCGGATGTAATTTTTTGGGAATTGGAAACAACGATATCATCGTCGCCGGTGATGTTCTTCAGCGTAGTGTTGTTGACAATTCCTGCAACGCCGCCAGCTAAGGGTGCGTTGATAGACACGTCAGAGATGACGACGTTCTCTACGGTAGACAAAACGGCAACACCGGCAACGCTACCGACCGGGTAGTAATCGGCGCCCAAGGAGCTTCCGCCCTCAATGGAAATGTAGACGTTACTCATCTTGAGCCCCTTAAGGAGAGCGGTATCGATGGTTTCAAAAAATCCCACAGGCTTTGTCATCCTGGAACCGACATAGCACAGGTTGCTAACGGTCTTGCCATTGCCATCAAAGGTGACATTGAGACGAAATGGGAGAGGAACGTGGTTTGCAGAGCACTTCCCCTGCGTAGCAGAAATTTCGCCAAGGTCGATGTCCGTACCAAGGGTCAGGCTTCTCGAACCGGAGACATCGACCCAGTGCGTTTTGATCATGTTGTACAGATTTGCCGGGGTATCGGCCTTAGAGGCAAGGCAGGTGCCGCTCTGGGCAAAGTTCACCCCCCAGGGGCTCCATGCGTAAGTTCCGATTTTACCGGAGCCATCGGCCTGGTAAACCGCGTTGTTAAAGCTTAAGGACCAAGTGTTGTCGGTGCAGGGAACGGCATCCTGGGTCAACACCATCATGGAGTCACCAGCCATGAACCCGTAGGAGAAACCGGTCTGGATGATGGTCAAGTTGTAATACGCAGTACCATTGGCAGAAAACGCAACGCCGCACCAAAGCAACACCGCCAAAAAAGTCAAAAACAGGCTTTTTTTCATGAATTCCTCAAATACAATACATCTTACGCCCCTAAAATATTCTCTTTTTTCAAAATTTTCCATAGATGTAGCTCACACAAATCGTCCTCTGTGACGAGGAACAACTTCTTCTACCACAAATTTTTATCATTTTATCCATTGCTTATTCCAACTTGGAATATTATATTTTTACCACAAAAAAATTAAACAAGGAGAACCCAAATGTTCAAGAAGATTCTCGCTGTGGCCCTTATGGTGGCTTCCGCATCCTTCGCACAGATCAACTTCGGTGCACACGTCGCCGGTAACATGAGCACCATGTGGGGTGACAACGCCGAAAACATCGCCAGCAGCATCGGTTTTGCTGCCGGTCTCGAAGTCAAGGCCTCTCTTCCCGGCCTGCCCCTCACCATCGTTCCGGGTGTCATGATCGACATGCGCAACTCCTGCGGTGACGACGATGACAAGGCTACCATGACCACTTGGGTATTGGATATCCCCGTTATGGCTCGTTTCTCCATCATCCCGGCATTCTACGTACAGGCTGGCCCCACCCTGGGCTTCATCCTGAGCCACTCCGAAGAATACGACGGTCATGAAGTGCCCGAAGAAGCCCTTCCCGAAACAAACACCTTTGAATTCGGCCTTGCCTTCGGCGTAGGCACCAGCATCCTCCCCATGCTGGACATCGACTTCCGCGTGAACCTGGGTCTCACCAACGTCTTTGAAGAAATCGACTACGGTTTCGGCACCGAAGAAATCGACGCATCCAACATGCAGTTCGCCCTCGGCGTAACCTACTGGTTCTAATCTAGGCCAGCCGAGTTACAAGCTCGACGAAAGTCTTTAAGACACCTGCCGCGTTCGCGGCGGGTGTTTTTTTGTGAACTATCGCACACCTAGGCGCCCTGTCACGAAAATCCGCTACGAAAGACTCCGTAACTCATTGAATATCAACGAGTTATATGCTAAATTTGTTGCAGATTTTATTTTAACCAGGAGACATTACAATGTTCAAGAAGATCGCTCTTGCAACCGCTCTGGTTGCCTCTGCAAGTTTTGCTACATGGGACTACTTCCCGGTTCAGGAAGCCGGCAAGGGTACTGCCGAAGCAGGTCTCTACTACGATACAGACGATGACTGGAGCCAGGCCGGTATCAAGGTCGGCGCCCGTTACAGCGTCATTCAGAACTTGGAAATTTCCTTGCAGGGCTGGGGCTTCCAGTTCTGGGGCGAAACGGACTGCAAGGGCTGTGCAAACGGCGGCGGCGGCCTCCGTGACTTGACCATTGGCGCTCGCTATCAGATTCTCCCCATCGTTAGCGCCTTCGTTGACGTGAACCTCCCCATCGGCAGCGACGACTATGACGGCCCGGGCACCACCCGTCCGACTAGCGACGAAGTGGCCATCTACCTCGGCGGTCAGTTCGCCCAGTCCTTGGCCGAAGGCCTGATGCTGGGTGCAGAAGCCGGTTTTGACTGGGGTTTTGAGCACGACAACTACGAACGCGGCCTCGAAATCCACATGGGCGCAGAAGTGGACTACACCATCAAGAACATTGGCCTTACCCCGTACATCGGCCTGCAATTCAAGTTGCAGCTTACCGAAGACACCAGGGAAGATGACGCTGGACACGAATGGGGTGCAGATGATTCTGGCGACACTCAGATCAACCTCTGGCTCGGCGCTTCTTATGCTATCAACCAGATGATCAGCGTCAAGGCCCAGCTGAATATTCGCAGCGGTGATATGGATGGTGACGCCACCGGCCTGTACGTTGCTGCTGACTTCAACTTTTAATTAGACCGTTCGAGCTACCTTCGTAGAATAGAACCTGCGAAAGCTCTCACTCTCATGACCACGCCTCGTTAATACGAGGCGTTTGTCATTCACGGCAGACCCACCAATCATAAAGTTAAGCCTCCCCTGTTTCTAGTGGGAGGCTCTTTTACGTTTTAAAAGGGATTTCGTCGCGACACTTACTTCACGTCGTAGGCGGGGACAGGCAGCGCCTCGCCCTTCTTCATGGCAGCGTCGAGGGCTGCGGACTTGGCCGGATCCACCCACCAGTAGACAGGGATGGCGTCTTCGCGGTTGAAGTTGTCAAACACCTTCTCGGGCATGCCGTAGCGGTTCCAGTAGAGAATGCGGTGATGGTCGCACTGCCACATCAGAACGTAGGGTACGATTTCGGCGAGGCGGTTATCCAGGGCCTTGAGGATTTCGTTGCGCTTGGCCAGGTCGAATTCCGTCTTCTGCAAGTTGATGAGGCTATCCACCACGGCGTCCTGAAGGCCGCTCAGGTTGTTGGTGCCCTTCTGCATGGCCGTAGCGGAATGCCAGCTGGCCTCGGGGTCGCGGAGGCGGCCTGCGCCCCAGTTCACCCAGTAGAGGTCGAATTCCGCATCGTCCAGGCGCTTACGCAAGGTGCTCTGGGACATCTGTTCGATGGTAGCCACGATGCCCACCTTCTTCAGGTCTTCCTGGTACAGCGTCAGGTGGCGCATGTCTTCGCTAGCGGTGATGAAGTTGATGGTAAACTGCTTGCCATCCTTCTCCAGAACGCCCTGGGCGTTCACCTTGTAGCCGGCCTCGGCCAAAAGGGCGCGGGCGCTGTCGGGATTGAAGCTGTACACGGGAGCCGTGGGATTCTGATTGTTCTGCCACAGATCCGGATAGTAGCTGTTCAGCAGGAAGTACTGACCGTACATGTACTTCTCGTTCATCTGCTCGCGGTTCATGAGCAGCGACAGGGCTCGGCGAACACGGACATCCTGGAACTGGGGCTTGCGCAAGTTGATGGCCATACCCTGGAATCCGATGGGTTCCTTGTTGTAGATGCGCTGCTTTACGGCCCAGCCCTTCTGCACGGCGTCAAAGTCAGTCTGCTTCATCCAGATGCTACTGGTGTAGATGGCGTAGGCGTTGAAGTCCTGCTTCTTGAATGCTTCCAAGGCCTTGGTCTGGTCGTTCATGAAGCGGTAGCGGATCTTCTGGAAGTTGTACTTGCCACGGTTCCAGTTCTTGCCGAAACCCCACCAGTCGGCGCGGCGGGCCAGTTCCACGTAACGGTCTTCGCGGAAGGTCTTGATGATGTAGGGGCCGCTGACCACGGGGAAGTCGTAGCGCATATCGTTGAAGTTCTTGCCCTGCCAGGCGTGCTTGGGGAAGGCAAGCATTCCCGCGGCTTCCCAGAAGTTGCCCCAGTGGGTTTCCTTGGCCACCATGCGCACGGTGAGGCTATCCACGACTTCGGGGCGTTCAAAGCGGCTGAGGCCAACCTTGAAAATAGGCGTCAAGTTCTTTTCGTCCATGATGACGTCGTAGTAGTACTGAACGTCCTCGGCGGTAATGCTCTTGCCGTCGCTCCACTTGGCTCTGGGATCCACATGGAAGGTGAAGGTCTTGCCGTCTTCGCCAATGCTCCAGGAGTCGGCAAGAATTCCAACTTCGCGATCCTCGGTGGAGTGCAAGCTCACCAGAGGCTCGTACATCATGCTCATGAGTTCTGCGGAAAAGCTGTTGTAGTCTTCCCACATGTTGAAGGACTTGGGCATGGCAGAACCCCAGAGCGTAATGCTTCCGCAGGCGCGGGCGTCCTTGCCGGCTACGGGGTCGAATTCCCCTGTAGCCGTAGAGTCAAAAGGCAGCACCGGGCATTCGGCTTCGGAAACAGAGACATTCGCGGATTTTTTCCCCGCAGCAGACTTATCACCATTGCATCCAACAAACAAAGCCAGTGCCAAAAGTGAACAGTGAGCAATGAATAGTGAAGAAAATTTCATAACAGAACTTTTACCGTTTATTTTCAAGTTTTTTGCTTAGACGTTTTAATTATAGAAGTTAAAACACGAAGTATTTCAGCGCAAACCTTATGCATTTGACATGCCTAGGGCAAGCCAACATGGCGCTGCTTCTTGAGCTTGGGTTGGGGGTCAGTGGGGCCTTCTGCGGCAAGGCGCTCAGCTTCAAGTTTTGCGGCTTGTTCCGCTTCGGCTCGGAGCATCTCAAGGGAAACCCTGGCGGCCTCCTGCTCGGCCTTCTTCTTGCTTGGGCCCTGACCTTGTCCGTAAGTCCTTTCGTTTATACGAACTTCGGTGGAGAAAATCTTCTGGTGCTCGGGGCCGTCTTCGCCCACAAGAACATACTCGGGAGCCGTACGGAGCGTTCCCTGCACAAATTCCAGCAGGGCACTCTTGTAGTTCACGAAGTCGGAACCGCTGATGAATTCCTGCACCCGGGGAAAGTGGTACTTGTTCAAGATGGCGCGGACATCCTCAAGGCCGCCGTCCAGGTAGACCGCACCCAGCACCGCCTCGTAGGCGTCGGCGATAATCGTCTCCATGCCGCGGCCGCCGATGTTGGCCTCGGCCTTGCCCACCTTCACAAACTCACTGAGGCTCCACGCCTCGGAGGCCTGGGCGCAGGCGTGCCCCGAAACAATGGCGCTCTTGCGCTTGGACAGGTCGCCCTCAGGGTCGTTGGGATAAGTCTTGTACAGGAATTCCGTGGTCAGCATGTTCAGCACGGAATCGCCGAGAAATTCGAGACGTTCGTTGTTGCTCTCGTAGGGCATATCCTTGCCCATCAAAAAAGAACGATGCACCAGCGCGTGAGCCAGCAGCTCCGGATCCTTGAACTGGTACCCGAGCTTCGCCTCAAGCCCGTCACCGGACTTCTGGCGAAACCAGAGCTTTAAGACTTTGTGAAGAAGATTCTCGCCTTCCAAATGTGACTCCTTGTGATTAAGATAAAAAAAGGCAGCCCTCGTCGGGCCACCTTTTTAAGTTCAAAAGAACCTAGAAAGAGTTATGCCTTCTTGGATTCGATGAAGGCGACAACGTCAGCAACCTTCTGGAACTTTTCTGCATCGCTGTCGAGGATTTCGACTTCGAATTCGTCTTCGAGAGCCATGACCAGTTCAACGCGGTCCAGGGAGTCGGCGCCGAGGTCGTTACCGAATTCGGATTCGGGCTTGACGTCTTCAGCCTTAACTTCGAGCTTGGCTACGATAACGTCGGTAACCTTCTTAAAAATTTCTTCGTTCATTGTATTCTCCATGTTGGATTGATTGATTGTAACAAATTTAGTAAAAAACGGTTAACCGTTCAAGCCCCCATCCACGCTGAGAACCTGTCCAGTGATGTAACTGGCGGCGTCAGAGGCGAGGAATGCGACCGCCTGGGCCACATCTTCGGGATTTCCGATACGTCCCAGGGGAATCTGGGCTGCGTACTGGGCCTTGGTCTCTTCGCTCATGGCGGCGGTCATGTCGGTACCGATAAAGCCAGGAGCCACGGCGTTCACGGTAATGCCGCGAGAAGCCAGTTCCTTGGCGTTGGACTTGGTCATGCCGATGATGCCAGCCTTGGCGGCGGCGTAGTTGGCCTGGCCGGCCTGGCCGTGGAGAGCGTTGATGCTGGAAATGTTGATGATGCGACCGGTGCGCTTACCCATCATGGTACGGGCCACGGCGCGGGTGCACAGGAACACGGAGCGCAGGTTGGTCTGGATGACGGCGTCGAAGTCCTCATCCTTCATGCGCATCAAAAGACCGTCGCGGGTAATGCCAGCGTTGTTCACCAGGATATCCACGGTGCCCATGTCGGCAATGATCTGCTTAAACACGCTCTGAACCGTCTCGGAGTCGCCCACGTTGCAGGCGTAGCTCTTGACCGTGACCCCCAGTTCGGCGCTGAGCTGGTTAGCCAAGTCTTCCTTGACAGAGGTAGATAGGATGGCCACATCGGCACCCTCACGTGCCAGTTCAGTTGCGATGGCGAGACCGATACCGCGGGAAGCACCAGTAACGATGGCTTTTTTACCTGTAAGTTTACCCATTTGATAGTTCCTTTATAAAAAAGTTGTGAGTAACGAGCCTTGAGCGATGAGTTTTTATAATCGCGCCTTCGGCGCCACACATTAACTCAATGCTCATAACTCATAGCTGATAGCTATTAGCCCTTGAGGGCTGCAAATGCTTCGATGGTTTCGACCGGGGTGACCTTCACGTCGCGGCTGATCTTGCGCATGAGGCCCATGAGAACCTTGCCGGAACCCACTTCAACACCCTGGGTTACACCGAGGGAGATAGCCTTGTTCATGCAGTCGTTCCAGCGGACCGGGGACACCAGCTGGCGAACCAGCAGGTCTGCAATTTCCTTGCCGGAGGTGACAGGTTCTGCAACAACGTTTGCAATCACCGGCTTAGCCACATCGTTGAAGGTGGTCTTGGCGATAGCTTCGGCGAGACCCGGCTGAGCGAACTGCATCAACGGAGAGTGGAAGGCGCCGGACACTGCCAGAGGAATAGCCTTGATACCGGCGGCACCGCAATCGGCCACCAGCTTGTTCACGCCTTCGACGGCACCGGACACCACAATCTGGCCCGGGCAGTTGATGTTGGCGGGAACCACAACCCCTGCATCCTTCACGGATTCGCAGAGTTCCAAAATCTTGGATTCTTCCTGACCCATGATAGCAGCCATGGCACCCGGATTCTTGGAACCAGCGGAAGCCATCAGCTCGCCACGGGTGCGGACCAGGCGGAGACCGTCGGCAAAGCTGAAACCACCGGCGGCGTAAATGGCGGAGTATTCACCCAGGGAGTGACCAGCCACGTAGTCAAATTCAAAACCTTCGGACTTCAGAAGTTCCATGACCATTGCGGACACGGTGAAGAGGGCCGGCTGAGTATTGTCGGTGCTCTTGAGAACATCTTCCGGACCTTCTGCCATGAGCTTGGACAGAGAGAAGCCGAGGATTTCGTCAGCTTCCTGCATGATCTTCTTTGCAGGTTCGAAAGTAGAAGCGAGGGTCTGGCCCATACCGACGTACTGTGCGCCCTGGCCAGGGAAAAGAAGAATAGTCTTGGACATTGTTATTTCCTTAGTGTAAACAACGACTTGTAATATACGTCACAAAATTACAAA
>JAZLKH010000084.1:0-7067 GCA_045597545.1 Fibrobacter sp. | reverse complement strand
CGATTGTACGTCGCGGGATTTTTTTCAGCCGATGCCGAGAGTCCTCGGCATGACGCGGGAGCAGCGACCTCATACCTCAAAGGCCGAAGGCCGCCCTCACACCTGTTAAACCTGAGCCAGGGCCTGTTCCAGGTCAGCGATGATGTCTTCGATGTTTTCGATACCGACGCTGAAGCGGATCAGGTCAGGAGCAACGCCTGCTTCGATGAGCTGTTCGTCGGAAAGCTGACGGTGGGTATGGCTTGCGGGGTGTAGCACGCAACTGCGTGCGTCGGCAACGTGGGTCACGATGCAGACGAGCTTCAGGGAATCCATGAACTGGATGGACTTGTCGCGGCCACCCTTGATACCGAAGGTGAGCACGCCGCAGGGCAGGCCGCCCTTGAACTGCTTCTGGGCAAGAGCGTAGGAAGCGTTGTCTTCGAGGCCGGCATAGTCAACCCATGCCACCTTGGGATGATTCTTCAGGTACTTTGCAACTGCCAGAGCGTTTTCGCAGTGGCGGGGCATGCGGAGGAACAGAGTTTCCAGACCGACATTCAGGAGGAATGCATTCTGGGGACTCTGAATAGAACCCAGGTCGCGCATGAGCTGCACGGTAGCCTTGGTGATGTAGCAGAGCTTGCCGAAGGCTTCGGTGTAGCGAAGGCCGTGGTAAGACGGATCCGGTTCGGTAAGGCCCGGGAACTTGTCGTGATGAGCTTCCCAGTCGAAGTTACCGCTATCGACCACTGCGCCACCCACAGCCATGGCATGACCGTCCATGTACTTGGTGGTGGAGTGGGTCACGATGTCCACGCCGAATTCAAAAGGACGGCAGAGGATGGGAGTGGGGAAAGTGTTATCAACAATCATGGGAACGCCATGCTTGTGAGCCAGATCTGCAAAACGCTTCAGGTCAAGAATCTTGCCGGCGGGATTTGCAACGGTTTCGCCAAAGACGCACTTGGTGTTGGGGCGGAAAGCCTTCTCGATTTCTTCGTCGGATGCGTCCTGGTCAATGAAGGTGCATTCGATGCCCAGCTTCTTCATGGTAACGCTGAAGAGGTTGCTGGTACCGCCATAGATTGCGGAAGTAGAAATGAAGTGGTCGCCAGCTTCGCAGATATTGAACACTGCGTAGAAGTTTGCAGCCTGACCAGAAGAGGTCAGCATGGCGCCCACGCCACCTTCCAGCTGGGCAATCTTGCTTGCCACGGCGTCGTTGGTGGGGTTCTGGAGACGAGTGTAGAAGTAGCCGGATTCCTTCAGGTCAAACAGGTCAGCCATCTGGGCGGAAGTGTCGTACTTGAAAGTGGTGCTCTGGTAAATGGGGAGAACGCGGGGTTCGCCCTTTTTCGGGGTCCAGCCAGCCTGAACGCACAGTGTTTCGAGATTTGCCATTATATACCTCTGTATAAATTTTCGACTCAAATATAGGTAAAAGCATCTATAAACGCGCTCTTCACCTACAGCAAACCAAGTCCGTTTTCCATAGGAAAAAGTTATTGCCGAACCACGCAGCGTTCCTAGCACCGATTCATCAGCCAGGCAAAATCCTTGGGATGATCCACAAACTTCTCGGGCTGCAATTTATGGCGAGCAAAGAACTGGTCCCGGGTCATCCACACGAAATCATCAACTTCACCCGGCTGGGGAACAAGGGAGTTCGCCTCGGTGGGCGTCAGCACCGTGCGGTACACATCGTAGTATTCATTGTCCAGGTAGTCGCCACCGTTCAAGACGCTTTCGTGCATAGCCTCGAACAAGTACTCCAAATCCTCGGGGCGCTTCTCTATGCCCAGCTCCTCCCGCAGCTCGCGAACCGCCGCGTTCAAGCTGCTGTCGCCAGCAGAGATATGCCCCGCGCAACTGGTATCCAAGAGCCCCGGGTTGTTCTCCTTGACCTTCGCCCTCAGCTGGAACAGTATATGGTCGCCTTCGTCAAAGCACCAGATGTGAACCGTCCTGTGCCAAAGTCCCTTGGCATGGACCTCCGTGCGGCCCCTGGCCACACCCGTAAAACTTCCATCTGCATTAAGCACGTCAATCATTTCTTCGATAGCCACATCCACCTCCATCCTTAAGCCATTTCCTTAAGCACGTTCACCAAATTCTTGTATTCGCGAATAAAGTTCTCATGATTCATCTGCACAAAATCGTAGCGAGCCTCCAGGCAGGCGACCTCCATGGCCTTCGCGCGGCTGGCCATGTCAATGGCCCCGATGGCAAGGGCAGAACATTTCAGGGATCGCGCCTCCAGCCGGTACATCTCGTAATCACCGCTTTCGATGGACTGATCAAGAATCGACTCCCTCCGCGTTTCCGCAAAAGCACACAGCGATTCCTTATAGAAATTTTCATCATTCTGAAAATAGTCCAGTCCCATGTGGACATCCACAAAACCCGTAGCGGCCAACTGCAACAGTGACGAGGACACGCCCAGTTCGGGCAGGTGGATTCGTTCCCTTTGTGGGGACATGACCACATTCTTCTCGACGGACCTTTCCTGACGTTCCTCTTCAACAGCAGATTCAGCAGGCATTGTTTCGGACCAGGACTCCTTGGGAAGATGCTTGCTCAATATCAGGAACAGGGCGTCCTCTCGTACGGGCTTCACAAGGCAATCCGCAAAGCCCGCCCTCAGATAGTTTTCCCGTAGATTCAGGGAATCATCCGTAAGCAGGACGATTACGGGACTATCCACATTCTGATTTCCCGAAAGTGTCCTCAAAATCTCCAGCGTTTCAAGCCCATTCATCACGGGCATTTCATAATCCAAAAAAATCAGGTCGTAACGGTTGCGCTTTATCTTTTCCAGCGCCTCCATGCCATTGTTCACCGCCTCGATTTCAATGGCGGACTCCTTGAGGAACCCACGAATGACCCTGATGTTCATGGGAACGTCGTCGGCCACAAGAATTTTAACATTGGGGGCGTAAAAGTTTCCAAGGGCCATTTCGGAAGCGGCCAGGTACTCGGACCTGCGTTCGGCAAAATTGCCTATGACAGTCTCCTTCTTTACCTCCTGGGGTATCGAAATTCTAAACGAGGTTCCCTGGCCGTAGTCACTTTCCACCAGAAGGTCTCCGCCGAGCAAATCTACGATTCTCTTGGTCAGGTTCAGGCCCAGGTCAACACCAGCCACATTGCGCTGTTCCTCGATACGCTGCGAAATCTGGAACAGGTGCTCCATGGCCTCCTTGGGAATGCCGTCACCCGTATCCCTGACGCAAATTTTCAGATCGATGGAATTTTCCCTTCCTCCACTTTGTGTAGAAGAACGGTCAAAGCCCACGTCCAGAACAACCTCCCCCTTTACCGTATACCTTATGGAATAGAAAAGAAGATTGTTGACGATCTGGCGAATGCGAAATTCGTCGCCATACAAACTCTCCGGAAGATTCGGATCCACAGCAAAGGAGAAATTCAGACCCTTGTCACGGGCTCTAGCCTCGTACAGGCCGAAGCTGTCACTCAGCAATGTAAAAAGGCTGTAAGTTACAGGTTGGATTTCCATATCGCCCGATTCAATCCTGGAGAAGTCAACCACGTCGTTCACCAGCGACAGCAAGTTACGACCGGTATTCATAATGTTGTTGGCAAGTTCCTTAGAAGACGGATCCTTGCAAGCCTTGAGCAACATGGCATCCATTCCCAGAATTTCACTGATCAGAACACGAAGTTCATTACCCACACTAGAAGACAGCCTGTAGCTTGTTGCGCTGGTTTTCTTGGCGACCTTGGGCTGGCCATCCTTCGCCTTTTTAAAATTAAACCTCATAGTCCGCAAGCCTCTTCTTTATCTGTTCGATCAACTGAACGTAAGCCACCATGAGTTTTCCATGTGTTTCCCTGATGTCCTCGTAACGATTCTCGCGGCAGGCACTTTCTACCATCTGAACCTTGCCAACAAGATCCTCGGCACCGATTGCCTGCATGGAATCGACAAGGGAATAGATCAGGATCTTATAACTTTCCCAATCCTCGGCGACAAATGCATTTTCCAACATTTCCTGTTTCCGGTCCAGCACCAGTTCGTACAGCATTTCACCATAGCAGCGGGCATCATTAGAAAAATACTCCAGGCCGGCCTTGACATTCAGGATGTCATTAAAGACATTCATCTTTTCCTTAAGGGGTACAACGGAATGCAACTCTATTTCTACGGGAGCCACAACTTCCTCTTTTGGGGGCTTGGGCGGCTGGGGCATCTGCTCCGGCAAATCATCCTTCGTCAAAACAAGATTCTTAGGCAGATACCACGCCAGCATCCTCAGCAAGTCCATTTCCTGGTAGGGCTTCAGGATATAGTCGGCAAGGCCTAGCTTAAGGTACGATTCCTTGTAGTCCACAGACTTTGCCGTCACCATGATTACCGGGGTATTCTTGTTCAGGTTGTGTTCCACCGTCTTCATGCGCTCAAAGGTTTCCACACCGTCCATCATGGGCAAGGAGTAGTCCAGCAGAATCAGGTCATAGCGTCGAGAGGCGATCATCTCAAGGCATTGCGCCCCACTTACCGCCGTATCAATCTGGATCCTGGTATCCTTAAGCAGGCCCTTCACCACCTGCAGGTTCGTATCCACGTCGTCTACTACAAGCATCCTTGCCATGGGCGCAAAAAGCGTATCCATCGGCGCAGATTCAAAGTTGGAGACGCTCTTGTACTTTTCCTGGAAATCGCCAACAGGTTCCACGTTCAGTACCACCTGCGAAATAGACAACATAAAGGTGGTACCCTCTCCATAGCGGCTCTTCACCACCAGCTCACCGCCACACATATCCACAAGCAGCTTGGCCAGGCAAAGCTCCGCGCTAGTCTTTTCAAATGAGGATTCCGAAAAATCAATGTTCTCATCCTGGACACCAGAGCCGGTATCCCTGATCACCACCTTCAAAAGCACAGACGATTCCGTCGCCGAAGAACCCATTTTCTGTTCTCGGGAGTAGGTTACGGAAAAGGACACGCTCCCGGACTCCGTCCTGTTTATGGAATCAGCAAGGAGATTGTTTATTATCTGTCTAATTTGGTTGACATCGCCCCACAGCCCCTTGGGAATATCTGGATCGCATTCCATGGTAAACTGCAGGTTCTTTTGAGCGGCCTTTTGACCCGAAACTCGGTAACACTCGCTCAACAAGGTGAACAAGTCATACTCCGAAGCGTGGCGTTCATCATTCCTGGACTGCATCCTGGTCACATCGTTCATGTCGTTGAATAGCGCAACCAGTCCCTGCATGGCCGATTGCACCTTTTCGGCGTAATGCTTGATTTCCTGGTTGCGGACGCCCTTAACCACAACGGCGTTCAACCCCAGGATACCGTTAACCGACGCATTGATTTCATGATGCATCTTTAGCTGGATCAAGGACTTTATCCTCGAGATCCTCGATTTCTTCTGATACTTTACAAAGCCGTAGGTGGTAACCACCGTAAGCAGGATAAACAGAAACGTGGCAATCATCACATTGCGTACGGCAGCCCACCGAACCTTTTCGGTTACGGAACTTTCATCCACAATCCGGACCATGGACCACGCATTCTGAACCGTCGCCACGTAAACCAGACGAACTTTTCCACCCATGACAAGCTCAAAGGAATTCCCCTTCGCGGCCAGCACCGCTTCGGCCAGGGCCTTTTCATCGGAATCCGTAAACTGGGCCAACAGAAAGTTCAAGCCAATCTTAAAATAGTCATGGTGGTCCACCACCACTCCATTGGTATCCAGAATCAGCCACTGGTCCTCGGACCTGTTCATGCCCGCAAAGGACTTCTTCAGATTTTGCAGGGACATATTCAACGCAACAACGCTCCGCCCGTCTGCAAGCCTGCGGCTAATGGAAATCACCCTCTGGCGTTTGCTCAAGTCTATATGAGAAGAAATCTGGAATCCGGAATCAGCCATGGCCACCTTGTACCAAGGGCGTTCCAGTGCATCGTAGTACTGCCCGGGAACCCAGCCGCTGCCATCCAGATAGGTTCCCTTCACGTAGCCGTAAACACCAGAAAAATTGCTGTCCCTATCCTGCTTGTACCGCTTCGTCTCTGCCACAAACAGGGACTCCATCTCGGCGATGGGCATATTTTCGTCAATAATGTATTCCGAAACACGACGCACAACCTGCAGGCGGCTCTTGCCGTCGTCAATCAGGCGATTGAGAATATCGGCGTCCCCCTTTACAAGGTTTTCACCGGAAATTCTAGCCTCCTCCTTCGTAAGACTCAAGAAGGAATTCAGGGAATACACCGAAACCGCGGCCAGACTTATAAAGAAAAACAGAACCACAGTAACATACTGCAGCAAGGATCGTCCTTCCTCGGAGTTCGGGTTCAATTTCATAAGTCAAACCTTTTAGCCAAAACACTTATCCGTATGCTGTTAAATATAAGATATATAGTTTTGCAAAATTTATAGTTTGCTATTTTCTTTTTATGAAATTCGAAAAAGAGCAAGTCCAGAAGCTTTTTGACACCGCTAAACAGGAGCGCGTTTTCGACCGAGCCGTGGCAGGATTCATCCTGCCCGATGGCACCCGGCAGATTGTAGAATTCAATACGCCGCAGGACACCGTCTTTGACATCGCCTCACTCACCAAGGTCTGCCCCACATCAACACTCGCCCTGAGCTATATTCTAGAGGACAAGCTCTCCGTAGACGCCAAGGTCGTCGACTACATCCCAGAATTGCAGACAAACTACCGTAGCGATATCCGAGTATTCCATCTGCTCACTCACAGCCTGGATTACCGCGTCCCCATGAAAACCTTAAGGGAGCTCCCGCCCGAGGGCATCCTGGACGCCCTGTACAGCTACCAGTTCGCGCAGGCGCCGGGGGCATCGTTCAACTACGGCAACCCGGCCAGCGTCCTTCTGGGAATGATCCTCTGCAGGCTCACGGGAAAGTCGCTGCAGGAGCAGGGAGCCGAGCGTTTCTTTAGACCCCTCAAGATGACGCGCTCCGGCTGGGACCCGCTGACCCGCGCCGAAAATCCCATTGCGAAAGAAGAAATCTCCCCTACGGAAATCTGCAGTTTCAGGGGCAGGGAAATTCAGGGCGAAGTCCACGACGAAAGCGCCTGGGTGC